>JAGWVZ010000575.1 GCA_018970625.1 Myxococcales bacterium
ATTTCGTCGAGCAGGACGACCGGGTTATTGGTCCCCACTTTCTTCAATGACTGTGCGACCTTGCCTGGCATGGCGCCAATGTAGGTTCGACGGTGGCCGCGAATCTCGGCTTCGTCGCGCACGCCGCCCAGCGCCACGCGCACAAAGCGGCGATTGGTCGATTTGGCGATGCTGCGCGCAAGCGAGGTCTTGCCGACGCCGGGAGGGCCCACGAGGCAGAGCACAGGACCGCGCAGGCGCTCGACGAGCGAGTGCACAGACAGGTACTCCAGAATACGCTCTTTGGGCTTGTCCAGGCCGTAGTGGTCAGCGTCGAGGATTTCCTGCGCCTGTTTGACGTCGATGCTGGTTTCGCTGCGGTCGTACCACGGCATGGACACCAGCCAGTCGATGTAGTTGCGCACGACGGTCGCTTCGGCCGACATGGGGCTCATCATGCGGAGCTTCTTCATCTCACGCTTGAGCTTGTCTTCGGCTTCGCGGGAGACCTTCTTCCTGCGGATGCGTTCTTCGAGCTCGTCGAGCTCATTCTTGAACTCATCGCGCTCTCCGCCGAGCTCCTTCTGCACCTGATTCATCTGCTCGCCAGGCGGCTTTTCGGCGCTGTTGCCGTCGCCCTGCTTTTTGAATCGGGAGCGGATCTTGCGCTCGACCTGCAGGATTTCGATTTCGGCGCGGATGGCATCGCTGAGCATCCGAAGCTGCTCATGCTGGTCACCGACACTCAAAATCTGCTGTTTTTCATGCAATTTCAGCGAAAGATGAGCCACCACCGCACCAACAACCTCTTCGGGATCGCTGGGCAGATTCCCGCCGAACCGCTCCAGAACACTGCCACTGACGCGCTTGGTGAGGGCGTTGTACTCTCCGAAGAGCTGAACGACCGCGTTCATCATCTCTTCAATGGCCGACCACTCGCCGGTGACAATCGGCAGCGCGCTGACGGCGACGCGGAAGTGCGTGTCGTCGCGGGTGTATTTTTCAATTCGCACGCGGTGTTTGCCTTCGACGAGCACCTTGACGGTGCCGTCGTTGAGGCGGAGCAGCTGCACGATGGTACCGACAGTACCCACGGGGAAGATGTCGTCAGGACCCGGGTCGTTTGTCTTGGCGCGCATTTGCGCCGAGAGGACGACTTCGCGCGACTCCTTCATGGCTTCTTCGAGCGCCCGAATGGACTTCTCGCGTCCCACAAAGAGGGGTACTGCCATATAGGGGAACACGATGATGTCCCGCAGAGGCAGCAGCGGTAATTCTCGGGTCAACTCTTCGGCCATGGCTTTTCACACACTTCCGGGCATGCCGCCCGGCGTTTACGCAGGGTTCAGGCAGATTCGGCTTCGCGACGCCTGACCACACGGGGCTGTTCGGTCCCGTCGATCACACCTGCCGTCACCACAATCTCGGCGATGGTTGGGTCGTTCGGGGCATCGTACATAATCTGCAACATGGCAGACTCAAGGATCGACCGCAAACCGCGGGCACCGCACTTCTGTTCGAGCGCAGCCCGAGCGGCCGCGCGCAGCGACTCCGGCTCAAAGGTCAGGTGGATGCCATCGAGCGCAAACAGCTTCTGGTACTGACGCACCAGCGCGTTGCGTGGCTCGACGAGAATGCGCACCAGCGCGTCTTCATCGAGCTCATTCAGCGTGGCGACCACCGGGATACGACCTACAAACTCGGGAATGAGACCGAATTTCAGCAGGTCTTCGGGCTCAAGCAGCGAGAAAATCTCCGCGTCACTGACGTCCTGCTTCTCGGCGCTCCCGGTCGAGAAACCCAGTGCCCGCTTGCCCACGCGGCTGCGTATGATCGCTTCGAGCCCGCTGAATGCGCCGCCGCAGAGGAACAGGATGTTGGTGGTATCAACCTTCAGGAACTCCTGCTGCGGATGCTTGCGTCCCCCCTTGGGCGGAACATTCGCGACGGTGCCTTCCAGGATCTTCAGCAGCGCCTGCTGCACCCCTTCGCCACTCACATCGCGGGTGATCGATGTATTTTCGCCCTTGCGAGCGATCTTGTCGATCTCGTCGATGTAGATGATGCCACGCTGCGCTTTTTCGACGTCACCGTCGGCGGCCTGCAGCAGCGAGACGATGATGTTCTCGACATCCTCGCCGACGTAACCTGCCTCGGTCAGGCTCGTGGCATCCACGATGGTGAACGGCACATCCAGCGTGCGCGCCAGCGTCTGCGCCAGCAGCGTTTTGCCGCTCCCGGTGGGACCGATGAGCAGGATGTTGCTCTTTTCGAGCGTCACGTCGCGCGCCGCAGGCGCGTGAATCCGCTTGTAGTGGTTGTGGACGGCCACCGCGAGGGTTCGCTTGGCCAGATCCTGCCCAATCACGTACTGATCCAGCACGTGGGTCATCTGGCGAGGAGTGGTGGAGACCACGCGCTCGGCACGGAGCCGGTCGCGTGTCGCGTGTTCATCCACGACGTCGCTGCACAGGTGCACGCATTCATCACAGATAAACACGGTTGGCCCAGCGATCAGCTTTCGCACTTCGTCCTGCCCTTTACCGCAGAACGAACACGCTGGTTTTACAACTCTGTCGCTACGTTCGCGACTCACCTCGCCTCCTGGCCTCAGCGCTTGTCTTTGCGGGTCAGTACTTCATCAATGATGCCGTACTCCACCGCTTCGGCGGCGCTCATGATGTAATCACGGTCGGTGTCACGAATGATCTTCTCGACATCGCGACCCGTATGGTGCTGCAGGATCTCGTTCAATTTCTCGCGCAGACGCAGGATCTCGCGGGCCTGAATCTCAATGTCCGACGCCTGACCCTGTGCACCGCCGAGGGGCTGGTGAATCAGGATGCGGGA
>JAGWVZ010000576.1 GCA_018970625.1 Myxococcales bacterium
GATGCTGGTGACACGGGCGGGGGTGCGGGCCAGGCCGGGCGCCCTGATACGTGGAACGGACATCGACGATCTTCTGGCTGATCCGGCGATGGCGACGTTGCTGGAGTCGGGTGAGCTGGAGTCGATGCGTTATACGGGTCAGTTTGCGGATCGGCATCCACGCAGCCACAGCGAAGAAGCGGACGGTCAAGGTGTGGATGATGCGCAGGAAGGGAGCAGCGCGGCTCTGGTGGGCGTCGCATTGGGGTCCGTGCTGGCGGAGCGGCTGCAAGCATCGGTGGGAGACGAGATCACGCTGCTGTCGCCGCTGCGTCAGTTGTCGTCGATCGGTATGGAGGCAACCCCTGAATCGACGCTCCATGCGCGCTTTCGGGTGGCGGCGGTGGTGAGTTCGGGCTTCTTCGACTTCGACAACCGGCTGGTGGTGGTGGACTATCGGGCGTTACAGGACCTTCTTGGGCGAGGTGATGTCGTTCAGGGCGTCGAGGTACGGGTCCGTGATGTCTTTGCGACGGAAGACATGATGCGCCGGATGCGCGAGGTGCTGACGACGGGACGTTACCGAACGCACGACTGGCGCATGATCAACCAGAACCTGTTTAGCTCGTTGCAGCTTCAGAAGCTGTACCTGTCGATCATCATGACGGTGCTGGTGGTGGTCGCGAGCTCGGTGATCCTCTGCGTGCTCATGATGCTGGTGGTTGAGAAACGAAAGGAGATCGCGATCTTACGAGGTATGGGAGCGCTTCGGCGCAGTATCGTCGGGATTTTCGTGTTCGAGGGGATGGTGATCGGTGGCCTGGGTACGCTGCTGGGGCTGGCTGGCGGCGTGGTGGTTTGCCTGCTGCTACAGCAGGTGAATTTTGGTCTGGAGTTCGAGGTGTACCGGATCGACGAATTGCCCGTGTCGATGAAGGCATGGGAGTTCGGTTTTGCCGGTCTGGGAGCGATGTTCATCTCGTTGCTCGCGACGCTGTACCCTTCCTGGAAGGCGGCGCAGGTTTCGCCGCTGGATGCGTTGCGTTACGACTAGTCGTTTCTCTCGGTCGGGGCGTACCGCCGCCCTGATACCCAGCCGGCGCGAGGGCTGGTATTCACGATCGCACGGCATGGTGTATGCTGTTGAGACGAGAGATTTGGGCTGGCGTCATGCCCGACGTTGGACTAGGACCGCCATCGCGCCCGCGGGCTTCGAGGAGCGGGTGAGGCTGGGTTGGTACTCGAGATAGAAGCTAGAGCGGATTTATGTTCAAGGCACTCCCTCCCGGGTCGTTGATCGAGCTGGACCCGGGCCGCATTGTGGCCATGTATCGCAGTATCAACGCGCCGGCGATTGCGCTGGGGGGTGGTGCGCCTACTCAGGCATGGGCGACGGTCGTTGGTTTTGCGCTGGATTCGGGGCTGTACCGCGCATACGTCTGGCTGGGTGGCCACGTCGACGGATCTGTGGCTCAACGACCCGGTTTGCTGTTTGTCGACGAGTCGGATGGGGTGCGATTTGACCAGTTTGATGTGCTTGTGCATGGCGCGCTCGAGATGGTGGACGAGCAGGGGTTCCACATGGAACGCCATGAGTTCAGGTTGCTGAGCCCCTCTGAGCAGGCGGCTATCCTGGAGACACTGCCGATGAGGCCTGCCGGTCGCGCAGTGCGGCAGCCGACCCCTCCGGGCACGCTGGGTAGTCTCCCTCATCACCCCGAGCCGTTTGCCCACGTCGCGCCCGCGCCGCCACTTCAGGAGTATCCCTTTTTGCCGCCCATCAACAACCAGCCGGTCACAGGACTGGGAACGGGACAGTTCCAGACCGCGGTGGAGATCTCGCGGCAGATCAGTCTCCCGTCTGCGCAGGCGGTCGAGGTCATCGCACGTCTGCTGTCTTTATTTTGACGGCTGCGAGGTGGCAGGCATAGACAAGGCCCACCGTGATGAACGGTTTCCTGCCGTTCCTTCCACACATCCCCTGAGTCGAATGCGCACGCGGTTGTTGTCCTCTGCCTGTCTGGCGCTGGCCCTTGTCCTTGTTCCAGCGTGTTCAGGCTCTCAGCGAAACGCTGAACAGCTGGAGTTGAGCGACTATCATTATCAGCTGGCGGTGGGTCATTATCGCGCGCGAGAAGTCCCCTATGCGCTTCGCGAGCTGCTGACGTCGATTGATCTGAATGCCGACAATACGTCGGCGCTTTACCTGCTGGGTTTCATCTATCAGGGGCGCCGCGACTTCGAAATGGCCGAGCAGTATTACCTGCAGGCGCTGGGGCTGGATCCGGAGCTGCACGAGGTGAAGAACAATCTCGGCACGGTGTATCTGGAGCAGAGCCGTTGGGAGGAGGCGGAGACGCTGTTTCGCGAGCTCACCCGCACTCCCACGTACATGACACCCGAGCACGCGCTCAACAACCTGGGGTGGGCGCAGTACAATCTGGGCCTGTACCGTGACGCCCTGACGAACTTTCAGATGGCCGTCGAGTTTGGCCCGGACCACTGTCTGGCGTGGAATAATCAGGGGCTCACGTTCGAGGCGCTCGATAACCTCTCCGATGCAAGACGCGCCTATCAGCAGGCGATCCGACGCTGTGACGATTACCCCGAGCCGCACTACAGGCTGGCGGTGATTGCGATGAACGTGGACCAGAACCTGGAAGAGGCGGTGGTGCTCTTGCAGGCGTGCGTGGACGCCGCGCCGGAGACCGGGTACGGAACACGATGTCAGGAGTACCTTGACGCGATCGCGGCGCCGTAACGCTCCGTGTGCGTATGTGCCTGACCTTGAAATGAAATTCTGTGTCGCGGGGAACTTGCGCAGGTTTCT
>JAGWVZ010000577.1 GCA_018970625.1 Myxococcales bacterium
CTCAATCAGGTACTTCTGCACTTGCTTGAGCGAGACTTCAGCGCGCGTCTGACACCACACCAGGTTGAAGAGATCACCGACTTGGCCTCCGAGGACTTTTGGCCTGCTCGTGGGGCCATCAGCCCATTCGAAGTAGCATTATCATCGGTATCGGGGCTAACAGTGAGCGAGGGATTGCTTGCTGGAACATTCCAGTATCAGATGATGCCCATGGTTCGCGATTTAGAGGCGAACATCGAGATGCTGGCAGAGTCCGACCTAGTCGCCGCAGTGGCCGGCAACACCTCGGCGATGGACAGGATCCGCAGTGAGGTGGGAACGGTCCACCGTGCCGACCCCAATTCGATCCCGCCATCTGATGAGTTCCTCGTCTTAGACGCTGACCCCAGCCAGAATTACGCGATTAATGCGGCCATTGCAGGACGCAACATCGTCATTCAAGGACCGCCAGGCACAGGGAAATCTCAAACGATTTCGAACCTCATCGCCGCCGCCGTAGGCCACGGAAGGACAGTTCTCTTCGTCGCTGAAAAGCGAGCGGCTATCGATGCCGTGCTCAATCGACTCCGCTCAGTTGGACTTGAGTCACTCGTGATGGATCTTCGCGATGGGGCGACAAACAAGGCCAAGGCAGCCTCGGAAATCCGCAGCGCGATTGTTCAAGCCGGGCAGGTCACGCGCCCGGATGCAGCCGATGTTCACCAGCGACTAGAGAGAACTCGGGAACGACTTCTCCATCGTGTGGACGCCCTGCATCGGATCCGTGAGCCCTGGGGAATCAGCGTCTTCGATGCCCAAGCCATGGCCCTCGCCCTCCCCGAGCGCATGTCCGTTGACGTTCGCCTTCCTCCGGACGTCATCGAGGCTTTGGACCACGAAGCGATCAATGATTGGCGAAATCGATTCGACCAGGCCCAATCCAGAGGTATGTTTAGTCCCATTGAGGGCCGGTCACCATGGGCAAGTGCCTCCGGGCTTGTCGAAAGTGATGTCGAGAAGGCCTATGATGTAGCCAGTTTCGCTTCCAGACAAGCCCTACCTAGCGCGCTTCAGAACTATCAGGAAGTGTCCAGGGCCACGGGTCTACCTGCTGCCGATTGCGTCATGGCATGGAGCCGACCCCTGTCGCTGCTGAAGGACGTTCAGCGAGTGTTGAATCAGTGGGACGAAAGTGTCTTCAGCGCTGACTTGGGATCTTTGATTCGTGGATGTGCGCCGCGATCCGTCCGTCGTGAACGGGGATGGCAAGTGTCCTGGCGGGCACGCCGCGATGCCAGGAGAACGGCTCTTGCCCTTTACGGGTCCAAGGTTGGCGTCCATGTCCTCTACGAGGACCTCGTTAAGGTGAGCGCCACGTTAACCGCCTGGCGCGAGGTCGCGGGAGACGTGACAGCCCTTCCTACTCTGCCTGATCTTTCAGGGCCTATTGAAGCGCATGAGGCTCTTCTTGATGCTCTCGGAACTTTGGCTGGCTACCTGCAGCGAGACGACCTGCACGCGCTTAATCTGCAGGAGTTAGCGGCGCTCCTCAAGCGGTTGGCTGCGGACCCTGGAGACGTGGCACGTACCGCACAAGACAATGAACTATCGCGTCAGATTCACGCCGCCGGACTCGATCCAGTTGTCAATGTCATCCGTGCCTGCTGCGTAGGAGGTGAGCCTGAAGCGGAATCGAGAATCGCTCTCCAAATTCTTGATCACGTATGGTGCCGCAGCCTTCTCGATCGGGTCACCATCACTGATCCCGCCATAGGGCAATTTGATGGAAGTGAGCATCACAAAATCGCCCGTGACTTTGCAAACACGGATAGAAAGCACATCGAATCAACTCCGGCCCGAATCCGCCGCCTCCACGCCGAACGAATTGTCGATATTCGAAACCGACACGGTTCGCAGGTGCGAAATCTTGATACTGAACTTAGTAAAAAACGTCGAATTAAGCCTTTGAGAGATTTGATTCGGACAGCCCCGGATGTTATTCCCGCGACAAAGCCTTGTTGGGCGATGAGTCCCCTCGTGGTTTCTCAAGTGCTGCCTGCTTGCATGCGCTTCGACATCGTCGTGTTTGACGAAGCTAGTCAAGTGAAGCCGGCTTACGCTATTCCCGCTCTCGCTCGAGCGCGCAAGGCGGTTATTTGCGGTGACAGTCGGCAGTTGCCGCCAACGTCCTTCTTTGACGAGGCGGAAGATGAAGGTGATGAGCCGGCTTTGGATCCTGACTCCGACGAAGGCCCTGTCGACAATCTTGATCCCCTGACCGACGATACCGAGAGTATTCTTGACGCGTTTGAGACCGCCCTTGGATCCTCACTTGCCTCTCAGTACCGCCTCCTGTGGCATTACCGATCACGCGATGCTCGTCTAATTGCTTTTTCGGATGCATGGTTCTACGACAGGTCTCTTCTTACGTTTCCAGGAACGATCGTTGAACCTCCTCTTCAGCACCGCTTGGTTTCGCATCCTCCGGGACAGCCCCAACATGTCATGAATGAAGTCGACACGGTTATCGATCTCATTCTTGAACACGTCGAAGAGAGACCGGAAAAAAGTCTTGGTGTTATCGCAATGAGCAAGCAGCACGCTGACCGTCTGGCTAACGCCCTTGACCAACGACTAAGAGATTTGGACGACCCAGTCATTAGCGAGTTCTTCCTCGAATCTGCAGACGAATCATTCTTCGTGAAGAATCTCGAGCGCGTTCAGGGTGATGAACGCGATGCAATCATCGTTTCATTAGGCTATGTGAAAAGGCCCGATGGTCGAATGCAGTATCGATTCGGACCTATCAATATTAGGGGCGGGGAGAGGC
>JAGWVZ010000578.1 GCA_018970625.1 Myxococcales bacterium
GGGACGCCTCGCGTTCAGGTGGTCAACGGAGATTGGTACCGGAGCGTGCTAACACCTTCCAACCCCTCACTCAAGCATGATCTTGCTGCGGCGTAAGTAACTTCGTTTAGAACCATTCTAACTGACTCGCTTGCACTTCAACTCGCCGTGCCTTAATAGCTCGCTACTCCAACCCACAGTTCCCCACACTGGCCCGCTAACCACCCTCTGCGAAGGTTATTATGCTGTCGATTGGCTCCAGGTTTCCCGATTTTTCCCTTACCGCCTGTGTCTCCGCTTCGAAGGACGATGGCTTCGTGAACATCACGCAGGACTCCTATGCAGGCAAATGGAAGATCTACTTCTTCTGGCCCAAGGACTTCACCTTCGTTTGCCCCACCGAAATTGTGGGCTTCGGCGACCTGAACGGGGAGTTCGCAGACCGTGACACCCAGTTGATCGGCGCGAGCATCGACAGCGAGTTTGTTCACCTCGCCTGGCGCACGCACCACCCCGACCTCACCCGCAGCCCATTTCCCTGGCTCGCTGACTTCAAGCGTGAGCTCTGCACAGCGCTCGGCATCCTGCACCCGGAAGCCGGTGCGCCGCTGCGGGCCACCTTCATCGTTGACGAGAACAACATCATCCGACACGTCTCCGCCAATGACCTCTCGGTGGGGCGCAATCCGCAGGAAATCCTGCGAATTCTGGACGGACTTCAGACAGACGAGCTCTGCCCCTGCAACTGGAAGAAGGGCGAAGCGACGCTCTGAGAGTATCGTGGCCGAGGCATAAGCCTTTGCTGATTTACGACGTGATCGGGGCCCGCATCGCATGCTGCCATGCATGGGCCGTCGACATTCGCACGGAGCCTTCATGGGACTCGAAGCCCTCAAGAATTTGCTGCCCGAGTATGCCAAAGATCAGAAGCTCAATCTGGGTAGTCTGATGGCCGCTCCAGAACTGACGCCCGTGCAGCTCTGGGGAACCGCGCTGGCCTGTGCCGTTGCATCCCGGAACGCCACCGTCTTTGCCCATGTCGCCGAGGATGCGCGCGCTCATCTGAGCTCCGAGCTCATGGATGCTGCGCGGGGAGCCGCCACCATCATGGGCATGAACAACGTGTACTATCGGTACAATCACATGATGCAGGAGGCCGGCGACGCCGAGTACTCCTCGATGCCCGCTCGGCTTCGCATGCAGATCATCGCGAAAAACGGCGCCGAGAAGCTCGATTTCGAGCTCTGGTGCCTGGCGGTTTCTGCCATCAACGGCTGCTCGGCATGCGTTGTGTCGCACGAGAAGGTGTGTCGCGAAAAGGGGGCATCACGCGCCGCCGTGCACACCGCCGTGAAGATCGCAGCGGTCGTAAAGGCCACCGCAGATGCGCTGTTTGACGAAGAGAGCCTGCCGCCAGCCTGATTCGGCCACGAGTTCCCGAGCGGCGCACCGCGCAGTTGCACGACACGGTCGTACGTTGCACAGTGGCCATCGGACTTCCGAGGTTGATTCACACTGCGCCCTGCCATGAGATTCTACACACACCGTCGTACGACTGGACACACTTTGTGTGTTTTGTGTGTGTGTTTGATTGCTGTGTGGTGCTCCCTCTGCCCGGTCTTTGCAGGGCGGGGGTACGCCCAACCGGTGATTGATGCACCGGTGCGCGTGCACGCAGTGGATGTGCTGCGATTGACTCCACCGCCTGTGCGAACGTGGCCCGTGAAAGCCGAGCGAGGCGAGGAGTTTCCTCGACTGCCGGACGAACCTTCCGAACGAAGCGTCTCGGTTGGCACGGTCACCGAAGGGCGCGTCACGGGGGCCGCTCGGCTGCCGCTACCGGGTCAGCACTACGCTGTTTTGCCGCGACAGAGTACACGGCACCTGATCTGGGCGACGGACGGTCTGATTGATGCCATCATCGATGCAGCTGATGAGGTGGCTCGTGAGTTCCCTGGCTCCATCCTTTGGCTCGGCAACATTGGAGCGCGGCACGGTGGCGATATTCCATGGTCTGTCAGCCATAACGCCGGTCGTGACGCGGATCTCGCGTTCTACACTACGGATCCGGCTGGTAACCCGGTAGCGCCACCCGACCTGTTGCACTATGATCGTCGCGGGCGGAGCATTGAATATGGCGGATATTATCGCTTTGATGTGCCGCGCAACTGGGCACTGGTTCGGTCGTTGGTGCACAGTCCTCATGTGCGCGCTCAGTACCTGTTTATTTCGGAGGGCTTGCGCTCGCTGCTGCTGGAGTGGGCTCGCGCTCGCGGTGAATCCGAAGATACGCTGACGCGGGCCGCCGCCCTGCTCAATCAGCCCGGTGGTGCGCTGCCGCATGATGATCACCTGCATATTCGCACCTATTGTGGACGTTTTGATATTGGCGGTGGTTGTGAAGATCTGGGCGTTGTTCATGGCTGGATTGAAGATCTGAGCGCAGTCCGGGATGCTCGTGTCCGACAGGCGGTTGCTTTGCTGCGCGCGCAAGACGCCGAGACGCGGTTGCGCGCGCTACGACGAATTCGATTCGTCCAGGCGGCCGAACAGGTGGGAGCGTTACGTCCTCTCCTGGACGATCCCGTTCCCCGGGTACGGCAGACCGCTGCCGCGAGTATCGCGTCGCTCGGTTCTTCGGCTCAGACGTCGTGGCTGGTGCAACGCTGGGAGGACGAGTCCGACCCAGAGGTGCAGTCGGCGATTCTTCGAGCGATTGGTCAGCTGGGAGGGGCGGCAGGGGTGTCATTTCTGGTGTCGATTCTGGATGCGCCGGTGGTAGTGACCATTCGGCAAAAACCGGTGGATTTGCGAGTGGTTGCA
>JAGWVZ010000022.1 GCA_018970625.1 Myxococcales bacterium
GTGTCGTTCCAGCCACTGTTGGCGCGCTTCCCGACCAATCACGGACTGAAAATGCCGCACCATCTGAGGGTAAGGGTGCGGCCCCAGCGCAGATCCCAGAAGATAATAGCTGTTGTCCGGATCAGCAGCCCAGGCGCGCATGGCGTCGTTAATAGCGTCCTTGAGTGTAGCCGTTCCTGTCTCGACAGGAACCACCTCGGCGCCCAGCAGACGCATACGCCAGACGTTCAACGCCTGCCGCGCGACATCGACGGCACCCATATACACCGTGCAGCGCATGCCGAGCTTTGCGCAAACGGTCGCCGTCGCGACACCGTGCTGGCCGGCGCCGGTCTCCGCGATGATGTGAAGACAGCCCATTTCGCGCGCGACAAGCGCCTGACCCAGGCTGTTATTGATCTTGTGTGCGCCGGTATGATTCAGGTCTTCGCGTTTGAGCCACACCTGACCCGCGGAACCCCACGCCTTCTCAAGGCGATCAGCGCGAGTCAAAGGCGATGGTCTGCCGATGTAATCGCGACACCATAGCTGAAACTCTTCGTCGAAGCCCGCATCAACACGAAGCCGGCTCCAGGTCTCTTCAATGCGTCGGAGCGGCTCGATGAGCGTTTCAGGTACATACGCGCCGCCGTACTTGCCGTAGCGTCCAGCTACCATGAGTTCTCTCCAGGTTGTCCCAAACGAGTATCGTCGGGAGATGCAGCGATATTCTGTATGGTTTCACGTGAAACCAGAGCGTCTCTGGCAGCACAAACGAAGGCGCGAATCGCGTCGTGCGACTTGCGTGGTGCCCGCGTAGGGTCTTCTACGCCAGAGCTGACGTCCACCCCGGATGGACTCAGAAGCTGCACGGCTTCCGCCACGTTGTGTGCATTCAAGCCACCAGCGACCAGAAATGGCCACTCGGGCCGGTCTATCCCCGACCAGGGAAGCGCCTGACCTGTTCCACCAAACTCACCAGCGTGAGCCGAGTCCAGCACGACACAGCCAACACCCGCTGGCGGCGCTACGACGCGCCATCGTTCGCCGTACGGTTCCGGCTTCTGTGCCCACCACACGGGCACCTCAGACCGTTGTGTGCAGTGCAGGACATCCTCGGCGGAGTAACCCCCATGCAGCTGGATAGCGGAGAGCCCCCACAGCTCCGCCAGCAGCAGCACGTCGGAGGTCTTATTGCCCTGAAACACACCCACGCGGCTCGCTGCACCCGAGGCGTCCATGAGCTCCAACCAGAGCGCCGGACCAACGGTGCGCCGGCGATCCGGTGCGAAGACAAACCCGACATGAGTCGCACCGGCTTCCACAGCGCATCGGACATCGTCCGGGTGCATGAGCCCGCAAACCTTGATGATCGACTGCGTCACACCGCCTCCTACCGTGAACGACCGAGCAGGCGTTCCAGCTCTCGCCGAGGGTTGGCTGATGTAGCAAGAAGCTCACCTACGAGGATGGCGTCAGCACCGGCGTCACGCATGCGGTTGGCGTCCTGCGCGTCCAGAATCCCCGACTCCGCGACCGTGATGATATGGCATGGAATCAGCGCCCGAAGGCGCTCGAACAGACCCATATCCATGGAAAAATCACGTAAATTGCGATGATTTACACCTATGATGCGAGCGCCGGCCTCAATGGCCCGTTGCAGCTCTTCGGCATCATGAGTCTCGACGAGCACGTCCATGTGCAGCGCATGGGCGGTTTCCAGCAGCTGCCGCAGAGGCAACACCGAAGGAAAGAGCGCGACGATCAGCAGAACGGCGGAAGCGCCGAGCGCCTTCGCCTGATGAATCTGGAACGCGTTGGAGACAAAGTCTTTTCGTAGCGCCGGTGTCTCGAGACTGGCCACGATCTGTCTCAGGTCTTCGTCCCGACCACCGAAACGATGAGGCTCGGTGAGGACGCTGATCGCCGCTGCACCGCCGGCTGCATATTCCCTGGCCAGCGCGACAGGATCAGCAATCGAGGCGAGCTCACCGCGGCTCGGGCTCTTGCGTTTGACCTCAGCGATCACGGAGAGTCCGGGCGCGGCGAGCGCCGCGTGAAACGCGAGCGTAGATGGGAGAGGTCGCAGCGGGTTGGACAGCGGGGCAGTGCATTCTACGGCTGCGTCGTGAGCACGCTGAAGGGTGATATCCCTGAGAATCGAGATCATGCCATCGCTCCCTGAATCAGCTGACGATACTCTCTCAGCAATTTGCCGGGAGCCCCTTGTCGCAGCGCGAGACGCGCCATCTCAACGCCACCCTCCACCGACGACGAGGTCCCTGTGTGATGAAGCGCCAGGCCTGCGTTCAGCGCCACGGTCTCTGCGAGCCCATGGGCACCTTGACCATCAAGGAGTTGGAACAGCCTGGCCGCATTCTCTTCCGGTGCTCCACCATCCAGTTCGTGCATATCAATCGTGTGCACCCCATACTGTTCGGGATCACACGTCTCTGTGTGAGTGGGTTCACCTGGCCGAACATGTTTCACGTGAAACGGGTAACCGGGCAGGGCTTCATCGGCGCCAGAAGATGAATGCAAAAGCAGGGTGGGAATGCCTCGCGCCTCACAGACGGGGGCCAGAAGGTCGAGCGCCGACTTGCGCGGCACACCCATCATCTGGTGCGTCAGCGGAGCGGGGTTGATGAGTGGGCCCATCAGGTTGAACAGGGTCATGACACCGAGTGCACGCCTCACCGGACCCAGCGTCGCGAGCACCGGGTGATGATTGGGCGCGTGCATGAGCACAATCCCCAGCTCGCCAAGGGCGCGCTCAAGGACCGACAAGGGAACGCCCTGCATGGGCACCCCCGCGGCTTCCAGAACATCCGTCGAACCGCTGCGGCTGGAGACGGATCGATTGCCGTGCTTGGCAACCGCGACACCGCACGAGGCCACCGTGATCGCCACCGCCGTAGAGATGTTGAATGTACCGGACCTGTCCCCGCCAGTACCGCAGGTATCCAGCAGCACACGAGGCGCTGTTTCCAGCAACAGAGCGCGCTCCATCAGGCCATCCCGAAATCCAAGCGCCTCATCACTGGTCTCGCCACGCATTCTTAGCGCCACCAGAATACCCGCTGCCGTCTCTGGCAGAATCTCGGCATCCACCAGCGACAGCAGCAGCACGCGCGCTTCCGACCGCGACAGCTGACCACCCAAGATCACATGCTCAAGCACCGATGGACCCAGCAATGTCGTCGTCATGCGCTCGCTCCGTCATCACGTTTCACGTGAAACGTGTTCACCAGCGACACAAAGTTACGCATCATGGCATGGCCATGTTGGGTGAGAATCGACTCCGGATGAAACTGAACCCCCCAGGTCGGATGTTCACGATGCGCCAGACCCATAATCACCTCATCGTCTTCTGAGCGCGCGGTCACACGAAGACAGTCGGGAAAGCTGGAAACTTCGCCAACAAGGCTGTGATAACGACCCACCTCGACCGGGCTCGGTATCCCTTCGAAGATGCCCGTGCCGTCGTGCGTGATGCGGCTCGCTTTTCCGTGCACAGGACGCGAACCCCGAACGACACGCCCACCAAACGACTGCACCATGCACTGGTGCCCCAGACATACGCCCAGCAACGGCAGAATACCGGAAACCTCGGGAATGCAAGACAGGCTGATACCCGACTCCGATGGCGAGTTGGGGCCCGGACTAATCACGACCCCGCGATACCGGCCCCCTACAATCTCGGGTATCGTGATCTGATTCACCCGACGAACCTCTACCTCGGCTCCGCATTCCAGCAGATACTGATAGAGGTTATAGGTAAAACTGTCGAAATTATCGATCAGCAGTATCATTCTGTAACCCGATAAGTAAAAAGTTATCGCTAATTCTGTGTTCGTTGGTGTTAGTAAACATTACCTGAACCGCGGGCTCTGACGCAGCGCTTCCAGCACCGCGCTCGACTTCTGCCGCGTCTCCTGCTCCTCGGATTCCGGCACGGAGTCTGCCACGACGCCCGCGCCAGCGTGCACACTCGCCATACCCTCCTGAAACAACAGGGTTCGGATCGTAATGCAGCTGTCCAGGCCGCCATGGCCATCAAAGTAACAGACCGCCCCCGCATAGGGACCTCGACCCACAGGCTCCATCTCGTCGATGATCTCCATCGCACGAACCTTTGGGGCGCCGCTCACCGTTCCCGCAGGGAAACACGCCAGCAGTGCATCCAGAGCGTCCACGTCGGGGCGAAGCTCGCCCACCACACGGCTCACCAGATGCATCACGTGGCTGTAATGCTCGACCTCCATCAGGGACTCCACCCGCACCGTGCCTGACGCGCTCACACGACCAATGTCGTTGCGGGCCAGATCCACCAGCATCATGTGTTCGGCGCGCTCTTTTGGATCGTTCAGCAGCTCCGCAGCCAAAACGGCATCTTCCGCAGCCGAGGCGCCACGCCGACGCGTCCCGGCGATTGGCAGCGTCTCGACCCTACCCCCGCGCACACGCACCAGATCCTCCGGGCTGGAACCTACGAGCTGGAATGCGCCCGTATCAAAAAACACCTGAAACGGTGATGGGTTCAACATGCGCAAGGAACGATACACCGCAAATGGATCGCCCTCGAACGGCGCCGAAAATCGACGGGCAAGCACCACCTGAAAAATATCACCTCGCTGAATCAACTCCTGAGCCTGTGTCACCTGCGCGCGATACGTCCCGGCATCGGGAACCACATCCACCTGCATCGCCACATCGGCACCATCATTCCAATGGCTCCCTGCCGCCTGACTTCTACCCAGGCCGGCACGGGTAAGCTGACGCGTCAGTACGTCATGTGTGTTGTCGATCTCCTGCATGGCGCGAACATAGGCTTGCTCCGTACGCTGCGCGGGAGGCAACACCAGCGCCACATGAAGGCGCCTGCGTAAATGGTCAAAGATGACGTGGTGACGAAAGTGCACCAGCACAAAATCCGGCACCGCGCTCGGATCGTGACGCCGCCCTGCCAAAAGGCTCGGTTCAACCAGACGGATGGTGTCGTAGCCCAGAAAACCCACGGCGCCGGCCGGAAACGATGGCAAGCCCTCGGTGAGCACACACACCGCGTGTGAGGCGACAAACTGTCGAATTCGACCCAGCTCGTCGGCCGTCCCATCGGCACGCCCCTGCACGCGCTCCTGCTCGTTCCAGCCAACAAAGCTGTAACGCCCCATCTTTTCGCCACCTTCAGCGCTCTCCAACACGTAGCCAGCGTGCCCGCGGTTCAGAAAGAGCAGCGCCGCCAGCACCGGCGTCGTCACATCCAGCGCGCGCTCACTGCTGACCACGACATGACGGTGGGCATCACTCGACAGAAACGAGGTCAGAGACGTTTGGGCAAACATGGACTCCAAAAAGCGAAAAGGCCCGGCGCTGATGGCGTCGGGCCCGGGTGCTGCACAAAATCCAGAATGGGACAATGCAAGTCAGCCGGACCCCTGACACCAACGCCAGCGCCAATCCTCACACAAGGTGGCAACGTCGGACAGGAGCGGGCTGAATAGTTCGTTTCTCATGCCGCGTAACATGAAGCGAGCAACCCGCGGCGTCAACCCCCGCGACGAGATTTTGCTGAAGTCACTCGGCAGCCGACGCGACGGAGAGCCACTACCCTGCGATACGGACCGGGGTATGCCAGGTTGGCAAATCCAGCACCAACACGCGGCCCTCCATGATGTCACGCGCGCTTTGAAGACAGAGACCATATCGATCAGGTACCTGCCGCAATCGAAACGCTCGCTCAATCGCCGGCCAGGCCTGCTTCGCCCGCAGATCACAAAGCCTCAGGATTGACTCGTGACGTAGTTCGTCGGCGGTGCCCGGATCACTGACCAGCAGCAGTATCTCGCTCACAAGCCGACGACGCCAGCTCTCATTCAACCTTAGAAACGAATGCGGCACGTCTGGCTCCCGGGCCGACTGCAGCAGGCCGCACAGCACCCGCAGCGCGTTCGCGCGCGCAAGCGGTCGAGCGCTCGCGTCCGCCAACAGACGAGACACCGGAGCTGCTGCGCCTGCCCCCGCACGAATAAGCGCCAGCACCGTCTCTTCCGCACCAAACAGACGGTGTACCCGAAGACGGTTCACCAGTGGCTGTATCGCGCGCTCGCTACGCCATTCCCCAAGAATTCCAATCAGATGCACCGCTCGATACCCCGTCCGGAGTGTGCCGGGTGTGCGCAAGTCCTCCTCAACATAGTGCACCACCGCATCTTCGCACAGCGCGCGATGAGCCAGAATACGGTCCACGGCTCCCTGCTGCGGCTCCACCGATCCATCATCAGGAAGCTCCAGCAGCCATGTGCGAACATCGACCGTGTCTTCCGAAGCCTGCGCAATCGGGTGCGCACCCGTTGCAGAGAACCACTCCAGAATCGATTCAGGAAACAGCCGGGCGCGATGCGAAACAAGCAGACGATTCATACAGACACCTCCAGAACGTCGTTGAGAAATGTTCGTCTGGTGTGGCGTCGTATTCTGACCGCGATTGTTGCGTGCTTTTTGCAAAAACCTGCGTTTTTCCTGCCAGAACCACCGACGAGCTTCCCCCGAACCGTCACAGCAGGGTTGTCACTGCTCACTGCAGAACGGCGGCGAACCTAGCCTGCCGTCTCATCCAGCCAGTGCAGCTGACCATCCAGCGACCCGACAAACAGACGGCCAGAGCCATCCAGCGCAAACGCTGTCACCGGCCAGGGCGTATTCCACAGCCGTAGCCATTCGTATTCGCCATCCGGGGTGCGTCGTATTCCATCAACGCGGCCACTACAAAAATCCGAGAAGATCCAGACACCTGCAAACACTCCCCGGGTAACCATGACCCCTCCCGTAATCGAACACCCCTGAGGCCCGTGACGATACGAATGAATCGGACCCATCAGGGCGTCATTCGGCACCGACGGCAGAGCACCACCCGGGTACTCGTGCGAACCTTCCATCAGGCGCCACCCCAGATTCACAGGCCTGAGCGCATCAGCAGGTACGTGGTTGACCTCTTCAAACCGATTCTGCCCCACGTCCGCTATCCACAGATCGTTCGAACCCTCGGCGACACCAAAACTAAATCGCCAGGGATTACGAAGTCCGAGCGCAACAATCTCCCACGGCACGCTCGCCCGCCAAGGGTCGGGCACGCCTTCGCCAGAGCCCTCCAGCAAAAGTGGTGACGGCGCTCCGGCCGCATCCATGCCTGCTGTGGTCACATTCAGACGCAGCAGCTTACCGAGCGGTGTGGCCATGTTCTGGGCACGATTTTGTGGGTCACCACCTGAACCGCCATCACCCAGCCCGACATACAACCACCCATCGGAGCCCATCTGCAGCTGCCCACCGTTGTGGTTCGGATACGGTTGTTCAACCGCAAAAAGCAGCTGGGCTTGAGGTTGCACGAGCGCAATGACCGTATCGGCAACGCCGGGAAGCCGCCACGCCTCGATGACTGTCTGCCCACGCTCGCCCGTATAGTGAACAAAACAACGGGCGGCGTCCCGAGGGTCAAACACGACATCCAGAAGGCCCTGTTCGCCGCCCCGATCATTCACAAACTCCCGATAATCCACAATAAGTGTTGTTTCACCGCTGCCCTGTACGCGAAATATGCGCCCGTCACGAAGCATGACCCACAGGGCGGTAGGCGAATCAGGAACAGCGCGAATGCCCGTGATCTGCCCATCCAGCTGAGCGTGCTTCACCCAGTCGCCGATCCCTTCTGGTAGGCGCTCCGGTACCTCCGGACGCTCCATCGCAGGTGACGGTGACTCGATCGAACGCAGCAGCCAGTCCCGAACCGGAAAAGCGCCGAGCGCAAGCACCAGAAACACAGTAAGCAGAATGCGGATTCGCTTGTTGGGCGGCATGGTGACCAGAAAAATGAGGGGGGTACGCAAAAATCAGGCAACAGTTGCGCAAAACGGTCGACATCGGAGGGGAGAGCAACCGCAACGAACCCTTGGGGAGATGTACCATGAAGATGAACGAACCGTCGTTTCTGATGCTGGAGGACGTACATAACGTCACGCAGTTCGCCGCCTGCATGCGGCAAGGGGGATGGGAAGTTGTGCCCGAGCGGGCCTGTGACGCCGGGGCAGGCGGATATTCCGCTGCGCGCTGGATGGAACGTCAGGGGTATGCTGGTACGCTCTGGGGTCTGAGTGGTGTCGACAGCTCGGGTATCTGGTTCTGGGACACCTCGGATAGTGTGCGCCCGCAGTCCGAATCAGCGTCACAACAGCTGGTCGAATACCTGGCTGAATCGGCTGCCACCGGCATGGCCATGCTGGTCACCTGGCACGGCGGCTTACGTCGGGAAATGGAGATTCATACCGTTATTTCTGGCATCGGGACACGTTGCTGGCGGGGTGCTGCGGGCAACCGTACACTCGCTCGAGACGAGGTCTTCGAGGTATTTACCCGCACTCACGAACCCGAGTTGTTGATCGTTGAATTGTCGGAGATATTGTCACGGCAGGAGGTGGGGCGTCGATTCTTTGCTGATGTACGAAAAAATATTCAGATGCTGGATATCGCGTGGCAGAATTTACGGGACGACCGTTCAGAGAGCCGTCGTTATCTGTCACTGCTGCTGTTGTGCCGCCTGATGTTTCTGTACTTCGTACAGCGAAAGGGCTGGCTGGCTCGTGATGAACGGTTTCTGGCTCGCTGGCTGTTGCATCGAGATGCACAATCCCCCTGGGGTCAGGGTGATATTTATACACATATTCTACGCCCGATATTTTTCGAGATTCTGAACCGTGCAGATCGAAGCGGCCGCACCGAACCGGCTTTCTCGGGTGTGCCATTCCTGAATGGCGGTTTATTCTCGCCAGCCGAGGTGGAGTTACAAAATCCCGACGCGCAGATCTCGGACGAGGCTTTGCGAAAACTTATCGCTCAGGTTTTCGAACGCTACCGTTTTGTGGAGTCCGAGCGAGCGGGCCGCGAGGCCGCCGTCAATCCGGCGATGCTGGGTCGGGTATTCGAAGAGCTTATGATGACACCCGATCGCGAGTCCGCCGGGGCCTACTACACGCCGCCGACGCTCGTGGATCGCATGGTGCGAGAGACGCTACAGGACGCCCTGGGAGCATCGCCCGACATTCCGGTATCATCAGAGGCAACTCAGCGCGCCGACCTGCTGGAATTGTACCAGCGAGCCTGCGCCATTCGGGTGCTCGACTGCGCGTGTGGCTCCGGCGCTTTTCTGTTGGGCATGCTGGATGCGTTGACCGACCTGCGGGTGACCCTGCTGCAACGTCTGGGAAAGCCGGCATCGCGATACGACGAGCGTCGCGATGCGCTCACGTCCTGCATCTACGGAATCGACCGATCGCCTATCGCGATCATGCTCTGTGAGCTGCGGCTATGGCTCTCTCTCGCCAATGATCTGCCCGATGGCGCCGCACCCGAGCCGTTGCCCAACCTGGGTCAGCGTATCCGTTGCGGCGACGCTTTGCTGTCGCCTCACGATGTCTGGATGCAGGACGGCATCGCCCCGGACGCCGACCTCGCACATCAGCAGCGTTACCTGACACTGGCGCTGGCCCGCGCCAACGGCGATGCCAAGTCCAGGCTCTCGAGCGCGCTCTCTGAAGTGGAAACAGAGCTCGCAAGGACCATGCTGGAGCGGGTGATGCAGCAACGTTCGGAAGAGCTGCAGCGGCTTACAGCGCCGGGCGTCGATCTGTTTGGCGAGCCATCCTCTGTTTCGAACGCGAACGCCGCGCAGATTCGGGCGGCCCAGAGGTCCTGGGAGGAGGCGTACAACCGTCTGCAGCAGTCGCAGGCGCAGGGGTGGACGCCTCCATTTCATCCGACACTGCACTTCGCGGGCGTTATGGCCGAGGGTGGCTTCGACGTGGTGATTGGCAACCCGCCATGGATTCGGCTTTCAGACCTGCCCGGTGAACAGCGGCGTTCTCTGCTCTCGCGCTATCGCTGGATGTCGGGTGCCGGCATGGGCGAGGTATTTGGCAGGCAACCCGATGTCGCCGTCGCGTTTGTCGAACGTGGTCTGGAGCTGCTCCGCGAGGGCGGTGTTCTATCGTATCTGCTGCCCAGCAAACTGTTTTCGGCCGGTTATGCGGCTCGACTGCGGCAGGAAATCCGGACGCATCACACGCTGCTGGCTCTGGCCGACCTGACCGGTTCGCCGGACGCCCGCTTCGATGCCGATGTATTTCCCGGGGTCATGCGGGTCCGTAAAGGTCGATCGTCAGGCGAAATCCCGCTGGTGTCGGTGCAGCCGGTCGGCCAACGCACGGTGCAGGT
Source organism: Myxococcales bacterium (assembly GCA_018970625.1). The sequence continues at coordinate 10,246 of JAGWVZ010000022.1, forward strand.
GCCCGACTCGTTGATCGCACCGTTTTCGCACGACGCCCGACAAGGCTGGGCGCTCTTTGACGCAGGCGTGCTGGGCGTTCTTCAACAACTGGCAAGGCTTCCGAACTTGCAGTTAGCCGGTATTCTCCCCGCTTTAGGTCTAAAAACGGGGCTCAATGAGGCATTTCGCACGCAGCGAAATCTTGCGTCGGAATGTCTACCGCTGGTCACCGGCGGCAGCGTGCGTGCCATGTCGTGGCAGGCTGACGGCCACCTGCTGTTTACGCACGACCTTCAGACGGCACGCCCGTTGACCCAACTCTCTCCCGAGGCGCTGCAACACCTGCAGGTGTATCAGGGCGCGCTGGAGAGACGCGTCGACCTGCGCGCCGGCGACCCGTGGTGGCGGCTGTTCCGTGTCGATGAGCGGGCACTGGGCTGGCGTGTAGTGTGGCGCGACCTTGCACCGCAGCTACAGGCGACGTGGCTGCCACCGCTGTCGCAGGGGGGTCCTCTGGCGTTGAACTCCACCTATCTCATCGCCGTACGCGACCGACGGCAGGCGATACGCCTGGCTGCGTGGCTGAACACAACGCTCGCACGCTTCGTGGCCGTGAGCAGCTCGGAGCATGCTCTGGGCGGTTATCGACGCTTCGGCGCGGCGCACATGCAACGCATACCCTGGCCATCCGGTTTTTCTGACGAGCGTGAGACGGTCATGGTGGGGCGATTTCAGGAGCTGGCTGAACACTGGGCCGATCATCCCGAGGACGAGTCGGCATACGAATCGCTCGACGCGCTGAGCGCCAGGCTCGTGGGACTTACCGGTTCGCAGTGGGCGATTCTTCGGCGCGCCGCGGCGTCGGTCTCGGCTGGTCGGCACCCGTTATCGTTGTCGTGCTCGACAGCTTCACTGGGAGCGGAGCTCTCAACGGGGGCATTGTCAGTGACGAGGGCGGGCACATGAGCGCTGATTCCGCTTCACGCGACACGTGGCGACGCCTGTGGTCGGGTACCGGTGCGCCGGATTCGTGGGCGCATCGAACACCCGATATTCGACGGCTTCAGGCGCTTGCCGCGACGCTGCAATCCCTTCAGGGCGGGGTGGACGCCGATGGGTTGACACCTTCCCAACGGCTGGCGGTTCACTGGGCGGTGTCCTGCATTGCCGATTATCGCGTGTCGCTGATTGCCGACGCCACCGGCAGCGGCAAAACGCACGTCGCGCTGGCGACCGCACGTGCGTTGGGGTTGCCAACGGCGGTCGTTTGCCCGCGACCGCTCGTCGCCGGGTGGAAAGCGACAGCATCGCACATGCAGGTACCCATTCGAGTGCTCAGCTGGGGCCAGCTACGTCGCGTCGCCGAGCACGAGACTCCATGGGTGGGTCTGGCGATTCTCGATGAGGCGCACCACCTGCGCAACCCCGCCAGCGGAGTCAGTCAGGCCGCCCTGAAATGGCTGCCGTCGGCACGCACACTGTTGTTGAGCGCGACACCGGTGTTCAACGACCTCCACGAGGGAGAGCACCTTCTGGGGATCACGCTTTCAAGCGCCCTGGCTCCCCCTCGCGCGAGCGTCAACACCCACGAGAGCCACGAAACGCAGCGGGCGCAGCCACCTCGACGAATCGCCTCATGGCCGATCACGATGCCGATTTCGTTGCCGTCGACCCACATGAACGACTGGCTGGACCACTTTCTGTTGCATCGAACACCGACACAGCAACGGCAGTTTGACAGGGCGGCAGAATATCTGGGTGTGTGCACACACACTGGGCCGGGCGACTGGTCGGGGCGGCCCCGGACCCTGCACTCCGTCGTTCCAGAGCACGACGCTGGTACTGCAGCCGCCCTGCTCATGGTGTCGCGCGTGGCGGCGAGCCTATCGGGAGACGCCGGCGGCGCATGGCTGCACCGGACGCTGTTGCGGCGCATGGCGTCGTCCACGAGCGCGCTGCTGGCCAGCCTGCGTGCGCTGCGCGGCTATGTCGATGCCGGGCGGCGGGCGGCGCTGGAGGGTCGGCGCCTGCAACGACGCGATTATCGGCAATGGATGCAGGTTCAGGAGCCGGGGGCGGCCGAACAGCAGGTGCTGGCATTGTTTCTGGATGAAGCCGGGAGCTCAGACGGTTTCACGTGGAACGACGCGCTTCGGGTCATGGACGAAGCGCTCTCACACGCCTGGCCGAAGAACGAACCCACCATGCGACACGTCATGGAGCGCTACGTGAGAGGGGCAGCGGTCGTGTTCACCGAGTACCGGGCGACGGCGCGTTCGTGGTTTGACACGATTCGGGCCGAGGGTATCCCGGTGACGCGCATCACGGGCGATGCGGCATACGACAGCCAGTGGGGACGACTTGATATGGAGCAGGCGCTGGACGTCTTCGCGCGCGGCCGAAGCGGTAAACGCATGCTGGTTACGACCAGCGTGCTCTCAGAAGGTGTGAATCTGCCCATGGCCGACGTGGTGATTCATGCCGATCTTCCCTGGACGCCCGCGCGTCTTCAGCAGCGAAACGGGCGCCTGGACAGACGTGGAGAGTCTGCGCCCATGCACATCGTCATGGTGCAGCCGTCGGCAGCGCTCGACCATCAGGCGCGCATTCTGGACACCCTGTTGCAAAAACAGGCCGCGCATCGAACGCTGGACCATAGCGTCAGCGCACCAGCGGTCTCGCTGACATCGGCGGTGGACCCACAACAGTGCCGCCCCACAGAGACAGACGACGCGTCGGTCGGTCAGCAGAGAGCCTGTGCTGTCGCACGCGCTGAGCAGCACCCGATACCGGTGGGCGGTGAGCTGTCGCTCGTGCAATCGTTGGTCAGTGGCGACGAACTGTGGCGCTGGGTGCACGTCCCGGACATGTCCGGGGTCGACATCGCACCCATGATCCCCTGGTGTTCTCATGGAGTCTCGGCGGAGTTGCCCGCGGGTCCCGATCGAGGGATGCGGTTCAATCAGTGTCGAATACGCGGTGAGCTGGAGCGTGTGGCGCTGGTGTTGCGCTCTTCGGCGCTCGCGTGGGCCGTGCCAGCACCGGTCAGGCATCGATTTTTGGAGCAGCGACAGCAGAGCGAGCAGCGAGCGATGCTGCGACGGGAGGGTCGCCGAGAGCTTCTGGCGATGGCGCATCGGCTGGGCGCGCGTGCGGCTGTCGTTGGCGATACCGATTGCGTTCGGTGGTGGACCCGTGGGTTTGTAGCCGCGCTGGGCGTCCCCCCGAGACTGAACGAGCTGGAGGTCGAGGAGCGGTGGCTGCGTACGTGCCTGCTCACGTGTGATGCCACAACGCCGACAGCAGAGCTGCGAGAGTGGGTTCAACAGCGACAGCATTTCGGACAACAGGTGCAAAAAGAACAGTGTCTGGCCTTCAGAGGGCCCTGGTTGGTGCTCGCAGGTGATCGCGCGACCGCGCTGGAGCAATTGAAGCGCTATCTGGATGAAACCGCCGCGGAGGGTAGTGGGGCGAGTGGGGTGGGGCGGACGAATGCGCGAAGTTTGACCACTCGTTGCGCAGTTCATGGTGATTGCGTCGGCCGTGGGTGCGGTTACAAGGCACGTCCGTGAATCGGCGCCAGATGGCGCGGCTTGAGCATCGGCTGGTGCATGTTGTCGACTCCCTCGCGCGTTTTGGTTGGTGTGGTGCTCGCTGTCGGGGTGCTGGCCGTTTCGGCGTCTGCGCTCATGGTGCAGGCGACCCTGGCGACTTCGCTGCAGACGGCCATCGCGCGAACGACGGGGTCGGCCCTGTTGATGGGAGCTATCGCTGCAGGCCAGCGCGCGGCAGCAGGACGTGAGCCGGAAGCGAAGGGCAGAGGCGTTCACACGCTGTCGCTGGGTCGGAGTGGCGCGTTGGCCATGCTCGTGGCAAGCACGGCGCTGGGCCTGCACTTCTGGTCCTGGATGGCGTCGCTGGACTGGACGTCGCCGGGTTCGTCCACGGTGATGGTCACGACGACGCCGGTCTGGTTGGCGTTACTGGCGCGCTGGATTCCGGGTGAACCACAGCTGCCGGCGCGGGGCTGGGCGGGGTTGGCGCTGGGCATTGCCGGTATGGCGATGCTGTCGCTGGATACCACGGGTCGGGTGACGTGGTTTGGCATGGGGCTGGCGGTGCTGGGCGCCTGGACAGCCGGCGCCTATTTTGTGGCGAGCCGTCTGGTTCGCGAGCGTTCAGAGCGCCCCTGGACCACGTTCGAGGTCGGTGCAGCGACGAACGCGGGCGCGGCGCTGGTGCTGACGCTCGCAGGTCTGGCCACCGGCGAGTTCCCCTTCGAGCCTGCCAGAGCTGACCTGCTGTGGTTCATGGCGCTGGTGCTGATACCGCAAATGCTGGGGCACAACGCCTTTTTGTGGGCGCTGCGGCACGTTCCAACAACGACGGTGTCTACGGTGCTGTTGCTGGAGCCTGCCGGAACGCTGATACTCGCGGTCAGTTTTCTGGGTCAGGCGGCGTCATTCATCGAGGTGTCTGGAATTCTGGTACTTCTGACCGGCGTGGGGCTTGTGACCGTGTCACGACGCCCATCGCCCGAGACCACCACCGTGGAACAGCAAGCATGAACGACTGGAATGTGTGGATTGAGACGCCGGTCTCAGCGATCGACGAAGAGGCCCTGACGGTTCATGAGCTCGGAGCCCATGTGCTGCGACGTCTGTCTGCGACGCTGGGACGTGGCGCGTGGAAAACCGTGGAACGTCACGCGGGCGGCGGACTTGCGGTTCTTCAGGTACAACAAAAGGGCCAGACGGCGCATGTGGTGATGGGGTTTGATCGCAGCGACGACCAGACGAGGCTGGCGCTTCGGGTGTTGCCGGTCAGCACCACGCTGGCTCGTTGGATCATGCTCACATGCACGCCGGCGATGTCGGCGCTGATCACCTGGTGGGTCTGGCGCATGCCCTGGGCGTTGCCCGTGATCTTTGGCGTGGGGCTGGCAGGCGGCATGCTGCTTGGGCTGGCGTTGTCGTCGATTGTGTATCTGCTGCTGGCGAAAGTGCTGAAGTGGACGCCAGCGGCCGTTCGACGACGCGAGATCGCATTGCTGTCGGCGATTCGTCGCGAGGTAGAGGCGAGCCTTCAGCCGCTGGGCGTGAAGCTGACAGAATCTCCAGTTCGGGTGGACCCCTTTCGCCGCTCACCGGGCGGTGGTGCGACCACCGACACGCGTCACTGGCTGACCACATTTGAGGATATTCCTCAGGATTAAGGCTCGTACGTGGGGACCTGATCGTAGCGCATTTATCCTGAACCCTAAATTCAGGTGTATTTGTACTAAATCACTCACCAGAGGCAGGGCGGAATTTTTATCGGGCCACGATGCTGAGTTCAGGGTCGAACCTGCCAGCTGTCTTCACGAGGGGCGTCAGGCGTCTCATAGGGCTCTTCAAAGACCGCATTGAAGAATGCCACGGTCCAACCGGTGGCCGCCTGTCGACCGGTCAGTGGGTCAAGGTAGTTGAATTCATCACCGTTGGTCTGGCGGTTGGCGGCTCCACAGCCGGGGGTCACCTCGGGTGTCAGACCATTGATGTCTGAGAATGACCAGTGGCCGGCATCGGCGACCTCGACGAGCCACGCGACCCCTGGACCGGGCTTGTCGGCAAAGTTGGAACGCATCAGCTGATTGCCGAACTCGGTGATGCTGTTGTCCTCGGTCGCGACCAGAAACAGCGCCGGGTCGGTGAGTTGCTCGATGGAGGTAGATGCAAACAGCGGGTTTACGGCGGGAGCAGCGAGCGCCGCAAACGCCCGAATTCGTTCGTCTTCCTGACTGACAAGCGCCGATGTGACGGCACCAAAACTGTGTCCGAGGACACCGATCCGATCGACGTCGAAGCGGAGCCCGGCGGGGATGTCCGCTTCAGCACCGCCCTGCAAAAGCGTATCGAGCAGGAAGCGGACGTCGGCGGCACGCACCAGGAGCTCTTCGTCGTCGAGGTCACCCAGGGTATCGGCTTCGCGGTCCCACAGCGTGGTGCCGTTGTGGTCAGCGGCGACAACCACGTAACCCTGACGTGCCAGCTCAGACGCGATGGACGCGCTCGACCAGCGAAGGCAACCGTAACAGTGCGAGAAGGCGAGCAGCGGCCAGGTTCCCGCAAAGGGGACGGCGTCACGGGTCGCCGAGGAACTGGTTTCGGGACAACCTACGGGGGCGGTAGTCAGCAGCTCCTGAATCCGCGCCTGTCGATCGCCGGTCTCGTAGGTATCCATCGGCGGCAGTGGCGACGACGGTGCCTGTGTGGTCGGGTACCAGATTTCGACCGTGAGGGTGCGGTCGCGGGTGCTATCGACCCACGTGCGCGTGACGTGGCCGGCGAAGAGCTCGGGCAGCGGCTCAGGCGCGTCCGCGGTCGTGTCGTTTTCGGAGTCGGCCGAGCCTTCAGCGTCGGAGCGGACGTCTGCGACGGTATCGACGTCGGTGTCCGCTGCGCCAGACTCGTCATCGCCGCACGCGGCGACTCCGGCGGCCAGGAGGGACAGAAGGACGAAGGAACGGAGTGGCGAGGCTGGGCGCATGTGTCACGTGCAACATGGGCGCAGCTCTGGGATCAGCCGCGCGCGTGGGCGAGTTCTTCGAGCAGACGGGAGCCTGAATGCAGAACGCGGTCAAGTTCGTACTGCACCTGAGCTGCGTAACGCTCGACCCAGCGATCAACCCATTTCTGGCGCGAGGGATGCTCTTGCGCCTGCTGTAGCAGCAATTCGGCGATGGTCGTGAACGACTCCATGCGAATCAGTCGTTCGGCGTGCAGCATGGCCCACGAAAAGTCGCGCTTGGGATCCCAGCCGGTGGTGAGGTTACGACGCCATTCCTTCAACGGCAGACCGCGAACCTGACCCAGCTTGTCGGCTGCGGTACGGGTAAGCAGGTATTGCTGGGCGCGGCAGACGGCATAGCGCATGCGGGCTACCTCGCGCGCGGTCTCGCCTTTGCCGGTGAGGCTGCGAACACGGCTGCGGGCCATCTGATCGGCGAATTCACCAGGCCGCTGAATCATGCCCATCAGCGAGTCCTTCATGGACATCAG
>JAGWVZ010000579.1 GCA_018970625.1 Myxococcales bacterium
GTGCTGCCAAGCATGTTGCCGCTGGCTGATCTGCAGGTCATCGTGGGATGCCTGATTCATGCAGTTCGTCCGGACTTTCAGGAAATGGAAGGCCCGCTGGCCGACAACGTGAACCGGCAACTCAAACGTAGCCTGAATGCGCAGTGGGCAGCCGCCCTGAAGCTGGCCGTCGATCCGTTCTTCGCCGATGGTCGAACCCTCGATCTCGCTGGCTACCTTCTGGCACTGTCGATTGAGGCGAATCGCACCGCGTTGATGTGCTGTGACGATATCGGGGTCGCGCTGTCGCTGGCCGGTTCGTTGCCTGTGGTTACCGAGCCGCTACCGACCGGCGAGCTGGTAGCCGGTGTGCACTCCTGGGCATTTTCGGAGGCTCACAGCCGGCTTCGGCGTGAGGTTGGCGCACAAATTGCGCCTCGTGGGCCCGAAAGCCCCGACTTGAGAGCGCCAGATACCGACGGGTGAGTTGCAACGTTGAACGCGATCAGCCAGTGTAGGGTCCGTCGTGAATGTTCCACTCACCCGGCCAGCGCGTAACCATGAACACACTGCCCGTCGTTCGCCTTCCCTTGCACACTGTCTTCCATCGGCATGGCATCGCTGCCGGAGGTGCGCTCGTCCTGCTGATGGTCGCCTCAGGCGCGTTGGCGCAAGAGCCGCCTGCGGAGCCCGTGGCCATGTCATTCACCTGCGATGGTCTGTATCGCAGTCAGGTTTACGTCGACGCCCAGCACGATGACTGGGACGCCGAAGCACGACCCGCCGAGCGCATTCAACAGCTCATCGATGGCGAGTGGCAATACGACTGGACGGGGCCGAATGATGCGTCATTCAAGTTCTGGTGTCGGCATTCGGAGCACGGGTTGTATTTCGCTGTCGTTGGTCGCGACAATGTCCTTGTCGCACCGGACGGCGGTGACCCCGGCGACCGCGTCGAGGTCTGGATGGAGCTTGACCAGCCCGACCTGCGCGAACGAGACCGGCTCGTGATGGTGCAGGTTCCACTCTGGCCTGCCCTGACAGATGGCATCAGCGCACCCGAGTGGGGGTACGGACTGGATCGCGAGGGCGAGCTCACGGCATCTCGCGCCGAGGTAACGTCCAGCGAAGGCGGTTTCTTCGCGGAATTCAACATCCCGTTTGCCGCGATCGGTAACTACCCCGAGCCTTATGCGCCCATGCGATTCGCGATCGTGCAGCGAGACTGGGACAATGACGCCGAGTACGAAGACGAAGTCGGCATTGGCACGGCGGCGGTGGATCGCGCGAACAACGCCAGTCTGGGCGAGCTGTCATTTCAATCGGTCGAGCAGCTGGTCGCAGAAATTCGGCAATCCGAGCGCCTCGACGACTCGGTGGAGCCGTTCGCAGCGCAGTTTGGCTCTCTGGGTGGGAGCTCTGCGCTCGACGTCGCCTTTGTGCTCGGAGACAAACTGATCATCGCCGGCGCCGGATTTGGAGGTCTCGCGTGGAGCAGCGCCCAGGTGCACGATAACGACCGACAGGAACCTGTGTCCTTGACCCTGGTCGACGTGGACCGTGATGAGGAGCTGGAGCTGGCCTATCGCTACCGTGAACCGCGACGTGGCGAAGCCGATCAGGTCATGGTTCAGGAGGTCGTCTCCATCTTTGACGTCACCGGTGGCCAGCTGAGCCGCATCATTTTTCAGGAAGTGGCGAACGAAGTCGAAGGAGCGGGCCGCTTTGAGAGCGAGATGCGAGTCGCGGCGGGGATCGTGTCGTTCCGGAAGGCCACCGAAGGCACGCTGGCACGCTCGGCCTGGTTTGATCCGGACGCCGAAACGTCGCCCGATTTCTTCGAGATGCTCAATCCGTGGGATTCTGGCACCCGCGTGGTTTGGACGCTGCAGGGCAGCGCCTGGGCCGCCGAAACGGAGTAGTCCGACGTGTCTCTTCGGGCATCGGAGCTCGACCGGCTTGTGCCGTGGCTCCACATCACGCTGGCGGGTGCTCGACTTCGGGGCGCCCGCGCCAGTGCATTGTCCGACAAGGTCCTGATCCTGGAGCTCCGGCTGCCGGGGAACACCATTCACCTGCTGCTAAGCGCCGATCCCGGCTATGCGCGCCTGCACACCACCTTGCAGGTGCCCGCTGCGCCACGCGAACCGGGGCCGTTCGTGATGTTCGTGCGTTCACACCTCGTGGGGTCCACGCTGGCCTCGGTATCCTGTCCCCATGCCGATCGCATCGTCGAGCTGGCCTTTGACACCGCCGAAAACCAGCGCTGGCGGCTGTTACTGACGCTCTATGGAGCCGCCCCATCACTGCTTCTGGTGTCCCCGGACGGCGTGCTGGCACAAACGCTACCCGCTCGGCACGGTGGACCGGCTCTGGGCCAGATCTGGACGATGCCGCTGCCTACCGATGCCCACTCCAGCCGGCCTCCACGCGACGAAATGCCCGCCGAGCCAGCAGAACTGGATCGCTGGCTGGATACCTACTGGACAGAACGCGCCGAACAGGGAGCGCACGAGCAACTCCGCGAGGCGCTAACCTCGGATATCAACAAGAGAATCAAGGCCCTTGAGCGCAGACGTGCAGCGATTGAGCGTGACATGTCGCGTACCGACGCCGCTCCGGCGATGCGACATCGTGCCGACCTTCTGCAGTCTGTTCGCCACCAGCTTCCACGGGGAGCGCGGGGCGCCGATGTAATCGACTGGGGCCAACCCGAGACGCCCCAGGTCCACATTGAGCTCGACCCCGCGCGCGGCCTCCCCGAGCAGATCGAGCATCTGTACCATACCGCGCGGCGATACGAACGAGCCGAATCGATCATC
>JAGWVZ010000580.1 GCA_018970625.1 Myxococcales bacterium
CAACACCGCAGAGGCCCGCTCGGCGATCGAGGGCCTGCTGGATTCCGGTGATGCGGCCCTCGCTCAGCGCGTCGGCTTCTTTCTGGCCGATTATGGGTTGGCTACAGCTCTCGAGCGAGTGCGCGATCTCGCGCTCAATCCAGAGATGCCTGAAGATTTGCGGCTGTCAGCGCTGGCAGTCGTTCGGGACCGGGCGCCCACGACGGCCACCTTTGAACAGGTGCTCGCCCTCACCACGGAGACCGGACGTTCGCTTGATTTCACGCTGGCTGCCTTCACCTGGCTGGGTGCGTTGAACTCGACCGAAGCGCGCGATCACCTGAACGCGCTCAACAATGGACTCTTCGCCGACGACCGACTCCGAGCCATTACGGGTCTGGGTTATCTGCAGGATGGAGCACCTGTCGCAGACTTTATCGCGATTCTGAGCGGCAGCGGTGAGCAGGCGCTTCGCGCAGCTGCAGCCCGCGCGCTCGGCAACGTCGGCACCACCGAGTGTGTGCAGGTGCTTTCTCAACAGCTGTTCATGGAGCGCGATGAAGTCATCAAGATGGCGATCATTGAAGCCATCGCGACCGCTGGCGATGCTAGCGCAGCCACCCAACTGACGTACGAGTTTGCTGCCCAGAACCCGGTTGTGACGCTGGCGGTCCTTGATGCTCTGGGTAAGCTCGGAAATACGTCGGTAGCACGAACGGTCGAAGGGCTTGTCACGAGCGCACGGGAGCCCGAGGTGCGCTGGAAGGCCACGATCGTGCTCACGATGCTCGATCCGGACGCCGGTCGGATTCGTTTGCTGCAGGCGATTGAGCGTCCACCCGAGAATTTTCGAGATGACATCGCGGGATTTTCTTCCGAGCTGCTCAATGAGATTGATGAAACGCTTCTGTTGAACTCGAGTCAGGCTGTTCGCGAGGAGGCGCTCTACCGGGTTCTGACCCGAGCTGATGGTGGCTATTCGGTCTTCCGCCCACTTCTGGATGGCGGTTTGAGTCCCGAGGTCCGAAATACGGCGCTTTCAGTCGTGATTTCGCGCCGCAATCCTGCCGATGCAGACCTCCTCGTGCGGCTTACCGAGGACCCGGACCGGGCAGTGCGCATGCAGGCCACAACGGCTCTGGCAGAGCTGGGACTCGAGTCGCAGTCCACCCACTTCATGGACAGGCTTGACCACGCCGATTTTACCCTGAGGCTCATGGCTGCATACGCGGTCGTGAACATCTATGCCGGGAACGACCTGGTTCCACCGGCGCCAGCAGCCCCCGCGTCCGACGATGCGGGCACAGACGCGGAAGTACCCGCGCCCTGAAAGTTCAGGCATCGATTCGCTCCCACCCTACGGTACCGGGCGACCTGTTTTGAGTGCGGCTGATTTATCAGCTGAGCGGCACCATCCAACTTCAACGGAGTGCGTCGCCAAACCCGTTGGTGGGTGCATTTCAGAAATGCCAGTTCGCGCTGACGCCGGTGAAGCGTCTCCCTAAAGAAGGCGTCAATCGGAAAACAGCCGTATCGGAAGCTTCGTCTGCGCTCCGGCGGCTCAGGCTATCGACCACCATCGTGACGACACCCCCCACGAGAAGGGCAGAGCCAGACGCGATCATGATGTTGGCCATGCCTGCCTGCGATTCACCGCGGTCCTGAAGCGACTGCACCTCGGCAAGGTCGAATACGGGTTGCGCCAACGCGTCATTGAACTCGTTCTGCGTGGCAACACTCGACGTGCCGAACGCTACGCCCGTCCCGAGCGCGACCGCTCCCGCGCCGAGTAGCGTGATGGATGCGATTCTCAATCCCGGACCGCGTTCCCTGGGTTCACGTTGTTCGCGAACGGCAACAGCAGGAACAAGCTCCCAATCCACCGTGCCGGGCGTGAGATCGACTGCGACCAACTCTTCGCGCGCTGCCATACCCGGAGCCTCGATACGCACCAACACTCGACCAAGCGGCTGATTCTCAAGCATAATCGGAGCTGCACCCTGTAGCTCCCCGTTGACAAATACCAGCGCGGACGGGGTCTCACTCGCAATGGTGAGTTGTCCTGGAGAGTCATGCAAGAGCGAGCGGCTTAGCAAACCAGCAACCTGCGTGGTCAGTTCGTTCGCCTCGGGGACCGGGTGAACACGCTCGCGCTCCATGACCGATGTCTCGAGATTCCAGAGGAAAAGGGCCACCTCGACTCCATCCCCATCCTCGTCCGGGCGGAACTCACCCCAGGCAAGATAGTCAGACCCTATCACGTCCCGGATGATAGCCGAACAGTCGGAGTCCAGATCCAGACAACCCATGGAGAGCATCAGGTCGTCGAAGGTCTGTTCAGGCACATCGTTCAGACGGTATGTCCCTTGAAAATCAATCTGCGCCCGAAGTTGACCGTAAAACGTCGTGCGCGATTCGACAGGTACCATGTCACCTTCAAAGGACAGCACGGTCACCGTCTGAGCCATCGCCATCGGAGATACCGCCAGCGCGGCCGTGGTGAGAGCGATGCGCAACGCGCTGTCCAAATAAGAGCTCTGCTTCATCATCTCACACCATACCCGTCGGGAACGCTCTGTTCATCGTGTCTGTCGTTGCGTCTGCAAGCGGATACCCGTAAGGGGACGCCGCCGCCATAACAGTTCGATTGTCACACTGCCTACCATGATCCAACTCGTTGGTGTTTCCAAGTCATTCGGTTCCCGTCGGCTGTTTTCCGACATTACGTGGCGCCTGGCTCCCGGGCGACGGATCGGCCTGATTGGGCCGAATGGAGCCGGTAAGACCACGTTATTCCGCATCATTCGCGGCGAGAT
>JAGWVZ010000581.1 GCA_018970625.1 Myxococcales bacterium
CCTGACGTGGTCGTACCGGTCGACGGTAGCGCCACACCCGATACCGTCGCACAGGACGGTAGCACAGCCCCCACTCCAAACCCTGCACAGATCCCCGGAGTCGCGCGCCCGACCTGGCAGCTGGTGGACTTCCAGCCCGTCAGTCCGCGCACCGGACAAACCTACGGCCTGGAAGCGTTCGACGGCACGCTCACCGTCGTTGCTCTTCACTCCTCCTGGTGCGGTTACTGCCGCAGTCAGGCCGAAAAGATGGAGCAGCTGCACTACGAGCTCGACGCCGCAGGCACCCGCGTGCAGATGGTCTCCATCAACAGCCTCGACGAGTCCGCCATCACCAATCAGGCCAACCTCAGCGCCGTCTGCACCTTCCCGCTCTTCCAGGACACCCCCGAAGCGCAGGTCTGGGCGAGCATCGGCGGCAGCAAGGACGACTTCTACATTTATCGCGCCGACGGCACCCTCGCGCAGTACATCAACCACCGCTCAACACCCTACAACCTGTCGGTGGAAGACGACTATAACCGGTTCCGCGACCTGCTCGTCGAGATCGCTGCAGGTCGTCAATAAGCGCTCCTGCAGGCCCATATGACCTTCATTCCACGTCCGCAGGCCCTTGTTCCACTGCCGGAAGCTGTTCTGCGTGTGCATGAAGCCGCCTGTGATCGGGGCGAAGACGGTTACATCGACCCGACCTCCGGCTTCTTCGTCATGACCTCGCTGTGCCTCGTCAAACGCGGACACTGTTGCGGCAACGGCTGTCGCCACTGCCCCTGGCCCGAAGCCGAACAACGCTCCGCGCAACGACCCGAGCGGCCTGCCTACCCGTACCGCCGCCCTGCCGACTGGATGCCGCGTTAACGAACGACCGCGACGGTACAACGTCGGGTCGGCACAAGGCCGACCCGACTACGAACGGTCGACAAACGCAATTCAATCGCACATAAAGTCCGGCACAAGGCCGGACCCGACGAACGGTCGACAAACGCGATACAATCGCAAATCTGGGCCGGCACAAGGCCGACCCCTACGTCCGGTGTTTGTGCATGAAACTGACCGCCTTCGAGATGCACTGGTTGCTGGCCATTCTGGCGACCATTTACCCCTCCAACGCGCACCCGCGACTGAAGACCGGCGCCGCCGACACCCCGGTGCAACACTTCTTCGCCGACGTCTTTGCCACCGCCCCGTGGCTACCGCTGCTCGGCATTCGTGCCGCCATCTGGGTCATCACCTTCTGCCCGCTGCTGGTCATCGGCCGCTTTTCGCGATTCCATACATTGCCCGAACCCGATCGCCTGCGCGTCATTGAGACGCTCGGCCACAGCAACCTGTACCCGGTGCGCGAAATGCCGATGCTGATTAAAACCATCGGCGGCATGGGGTTCGCGTCCATGCCCGACGTACAGAAGCAAATCGGTGTCGATGTGGCGGTCGATATGCCCACCTGGGCACAACGCAGCGAGGTACGTTCATGAGCCAGCGCCCCGAACGCCTGTACGACGCCTCTGATTTCGCCGCGGGTGCTACCCACACCGACGAAGCCGACGTCATCATCATCGGATCAGGATGCGCCGGCGCCGCCGCCGCGCGCGTCATTGCCGGCGCCGGCCTCGATTGCATCGTCGTGGAAGAAGGCCCGTGGTATCCCCTCGAAAAGCGACGTTCCGATACCTGGACCTCGTTTCGCAGCGTCTGGCGCGACTCCGGATTTCAGGTCGCCCGCGGCCGCACCATGCTCCCCATGCTGCAAGGACGCGCCGTCGGCGGCTCCACGGTCATCAACGGCGCCATTGTACACCGCATTCCCGAGCCCATTCTGCAAACCTGGCAGAGCGAATATGGCATTGGCGACGCGCTGACCCTGTCGGAACTGACGCGCGTGTACGATGCGCTCGACGCCGAGCTTTCGGTGAAGCCGGGACCCGACGACATTCTGGGACATAATAATAAACTCATGCGACTGGCTGCCGAAAAAGGCGGCATTCGCAGCAACGTGATTCAGCGCAATGTGATTGGCTGCGAAGCCTTCGCGCGTTGCCTGCAATCGTGTCCCAACGGCCGCAAGCAGAGCATGGACCTTACTTTTCTGCCTTACGCGCTGCAGAAAGGTTCCCGTATTTACAGCATGGCGCGCGCCGACCGCATTGTTTCGCAGGGCGGCAGAGCATCGGGCGTGGACTGTACCATTCTGGCAACTGACGGCAAACCCACGGGCGCCCGGCTGCAGCTGCGCGCACGCAAAGCTGTAATCGTGGCCGCGAGCGCCATTCAGACTCCGCTGCTGCTTGCCGCGTCAGGCATTGGCAAACGTTCGGGACAGGTCGGTCGCCGTTTGCAGGCCCACCCCGGCAGCTCGATCATGGGCGTTTTCAAAGAACCCGTACACATGTGGTTTGGTGCCACACAGGGCTATGAAACCACCCATTACTGGGCCGAAAAAATGAAATTCGAAACCGTCGGCGTACCCCCCGAAGTGGGCGCCGCCCGACTTCCCGGATACGGTCCGAAACTCATGCAACGCATCGGCGAATTTGGCCACGTGGCCCAGTGGGGCGCGCAGGTGCGCGCCGAAGCCATGGGCCGGGTAAAAAAGGGTATTTTCGGCGGCACATCGATTAACTACGACCAGACCAACGCCGATATTGGCCGCCTGAAAATCGGCCTCAGGCGCCTCACAAACATGATGTTCGATGCCGGCGCCGTCTCCGTGTTCCCCGGCATTCACGGCATGCCCGAAGAGATTTACTCGCCGAAAGAATTCGACGCCATCGACCACCTGCCCGACGACC
>JAGWVZ010000023.1 GCA_018970625.1 Myxococcales bacterium
CGGAAGAAAACTCGAACGGGTCGCCGGTCCAGATGGCGATGTCGGCTCGTTTGCCTACCGTCAGCGTGCCCACCGAGTCGCCAACCCCAGAGACCTGAGCGGCGTTCTGCGTAATGGCCGCCAGCGCGGCATCCCACGGCAGACCGGCGCGCACCGCATTTCCAGCGTGATAGCGAAGCGTGCGGGCATTGTGAGAGTCCGTGACCGCAATCACCACCGGCACACCCGCCGCGTGCAACAGGGCGGCGTTGTCTGACCGGGCGCCCAGCTGCTCAAAGGTCCACGGCAGGTTGTCCATCGCCTGAACCACCACCGTAACCTGTGCCTGCGCCAGCTCGTCGGCCATGGCCCACGCCTCTGACCCACCTTCAATGGTCACCGAAAATCCATGCTCTGCCGCAAGCCGTAACACGGCTCGCATATCGCTCACCTGATGGGTGCGCACCCACGCGGGCAATTCGCCCTGCAACAAACGCTGCAGCACTGGCAGGTCGACATACTCGACGCTGAGCTCGCGCATTTGCGCCGTTTCATACGCCGACTCGTTCGCCATCCAGGCCTGAACATCGGCAAACAGCGAACGAAATCGCAGCATCAGCTCGCCGCGAGCGCCGCCGACCGCGTCCGCGGTGGCAGAGTCGTAGCCGAGCACCAGCGCAGATTCAGGGGGTGGCTCGATAGCCGACCACGGCTGATCGCCCAGCGACACCCAGGACCCCACTCCGGCGACGGTGCCACCTGTAGGCACGATCAGTGAGCTGGTGACGCCACCGCTGCGGGCAATCGGAATGAGCGACGAGTGCGGATTGTATCCGTCGGCGACCCGAAAGGCGGCCCGCACGGGGTCCGTTGTCTCTACCGACTGATCAACGGTGGACGCCTCGAGCTCAATCTCGACCACCCCGATCCCCGTGCCTACGGCAATCAGGCCCGGTGTCACGACAAGCCCCTGGCCGTCGATGAGGGTGGCGCCGGGTATCGAAATCGAAGTGCCCACATCGGTAATCAAGCCGCCCTGCCAGCAGATGGTGCCGACAAAGCTGGGCTGGTCAACCGGATGCAGGGTGGCATCGACCACACAGACAGGGGTGTCCTGCGCGTGCGCCGACGCAGCAACCCCGAGCAGCAGGGCCGAACAAAGCAGGATATTTTTCATGGCTGCACCTCGCCGGCTGCGGGCCAGAGTCCGGTCTCAAAGTCTGACCATGGCACACGCGGTGCGCTTCGGTCGTATTCCAGAAGCCCATCGACCCAGACCAGATCGGCCGAGGTGTAGATACTGAAAGGATTTGCCGACCACACGACGACGTCGGCCATATAGCCCGGAATGAGCGCACCCGTCTGATTCTCGACACCGAGCGTCCAGGCGGGGTTGACGGTAATCCAGCGCAGCGCGTCCTCTTCATCGACGTCGATTCCTGCCAGCTGACCCGCATACATGGCCTTCGCAGCCTCCTGATTGAGCCGCTGAATACCGATAGCCGAGTCGGAGTGAATAACAGGACGCGCGCCAGCCTCATGAATCAGCGAGGCAGCCTCCACAATGCTGTCGAAGGCTTCAAGTTTGAAACCCCACCAGTCCGCCCAGGTGGACACGGAGATCTCGGACTCGGCGAGCGCGTCACGAATTTTATAGGCTTCGACGGCG
Organism: Myxococcales bacterium; assembly: GCA_018970625.1. The sequence continues at coordinate 1,649 of JAGWVZ010000023.1, forward strand.
TGGTGAAACGACCGAATGCGGTAGCCAAATTCTTCGGCAATCTGCATCTGCACGAGCATTTCGTCGGCGCGATAACAGTGAATTTGCACCAGTGTTTCCCCGGCGATCACGTCGGCGAGCGTCTCCATGGCGAGGTTCACCGAACGCGGCTCGGGAGCGTCGGCGGCCGCTGGGTTCTCGCACCACGATTCGCGCTCCTCGTTCCACGAGGTGCGTTGCGCGAGGTATTCCTGCGCGGTAACAAATGCCTGCCGCAAGATACTGACCTCGCCCATACGGGTTTGCGGTGCGCCACTGTCGCCGTAAACACGCTTGGGATTCTCTCCGCAGGCCATTTTCAGGGTCGTCGGCGCGCCCGGAAAGCGCATGTCTTCGGCAGCGAGTACTCCGCGATGCAATTTTAGCGTAAATCCCTGGCCACCAATGATGTTGGCCGAGCCGGGAAGCACGAGCATCGAGGTAACTCCGCCGGCGATGGCGCGCTCGAACCCCGGGTCCTGCGGCCACACGGAGTGCACGGCCTGCACCTGCGGGGTGAGCGGCGCGCTGGCCTCGTTGCCGTCCGAGTGAGCGGCGTATCCGGGCGCCGGATACACCCCGAGATGGCTGTGCGAGTCAATCAGGCCCGGCGTGACCCAGCGACCCGTGGCATCGACAACCACCGCGCCGTCGTCAGGACCGTCGCCGGCACCGACCTCGACAATGCGGCCATCTTCAAACAGCACGTAGCCCGGGGCAAATGTCTCACCGGTTGCGGTCATGACCGTGCCGCCCCGAATGAGCGTGCGTGGCGACTCCATGGTCTGTGGGGAAGTCTCCACAGGAGCCTCGCACAGCTCTGCGATGTCGGGAGAATCCGGAACGGTCGAGCCAGACGCCCCCGAACAACCCGCTGCACACAAAAGTGACCCTATCCATACACGCTGCTGCCAGTTTCGCATAAGTCCCGGTCGCAAAAGTCATCAACACGCACGTTTGAATGCCGCCTTCCCTGCTTTGGTGCAACCCTGCGCGTGCAGCGTGGCTGGTTTCGGGGAGACCACGAGGATCCGGCTGTTTCCTGGCCGTCTGCGTCAGTCCGTCATGGACGCGCTGTGCGTGATCTCGACCGAAGCGGACAGCATCTTCGCGACCGAACAATACTTCTCCATGGAGAGGTCGACGGCGCGGTCGAGCTTCTTCTGGTCAAAGTCGCCAGTCACGTGGAAGTGCACGTGAATGCTGGTGAAAACGGCCGGAATCGCGTCGGCGCGCTCGCCTTTCACCGACACACGCAGGTCGTTCACCTGATGCCGCATGCGCTGCAGAATCAGCAGCACATCGACCGCCGAGCAGCTGGCGAGCGACGCGAGGACGTTCTCCATGGGCCGAATGCCGTCGGTGGACGGTCCGACCTCATCGGAGCCGGCCAGCCAGGTGACGCGGCCGGCCTCATTTTCGGCGCGAAACTGGGCACCTTCGGTGCGTACAAGGGTAATGTTCATACGAGCTCCTGTGGCGCCAGAGCAGCCATGCTTCAACCAAACAGATCCGACGACAGGTATCGGTCGCCTCGGTCGCAGATAATGGTCACGACGACGCCATTGTCGATCTCGAGCGCGACCTGAAGGGCGCACCAGAGCGCACCTCCTGCGCTCATACCCGACAGAATGCCGATCTCGCGAGCCAGACGACGCGTGGTCGCCACCGCATCAGACGTAGAGACGTCCATCTGACGGTCGACGCGAGACGCTTCGAAGATTTTAGGAAGGTACGCTTCAGGCCATCGACGAATGCCAGGAATATTCGACCCTTCCGTCGGTCGCGCGCCCACGATTTGCACGTTGGTATTTCGCGCCTTCAACGCACGCGACACACCCATAATGGTTCCGGTAGTGCCCATGGCCGACACAAAGTGCGTGACCTGACCCTGGGTCTGCTCCCAGATCTCAGGCCCCGTCGTCTCGACATGCGCCCTGTAATTATCCGGGTTCGAGAACTGATCGAGCATGACGTAACCGCCCTCGGCCACCTTCGCGTGCGCGTAGTCAATCGCCCCTTCCATGCCGGCCTCGGCGGGCGTGAGCGTCACGCGGGCGCCGTACGCCTCCATGCTGAGCACGCGCTCGCGCGTTGCGTTTGCGGGCATCACCAGCTCAATGTCGACACCGCGCATGGCCGCGATCATCGCCAGCGCAATGCCCGTATTGCCGCTCGTGGGCTCAATCAGCTTCACGCCGGGCGTCAGAATGCCGCGCTCGCGGGCGCCTTCCATCATGAACAGGGCCGCGCGGTCTTTGACGCTGCCGCCGGGATTGTTGCCTTCGAGTTTTCCATAGATTTTGACGCCCGGCTTTCCGACCAGCGAGGAGAGGTCAACGAGCGGGGTCTTTCCAATCAGGGTAGTCGCTTCCATGGCTCCACACAGGTGGGCAGAGAACAGTCACTGGCAGGGCGTGCTTCCATACCGCAATTGAAGTCTGCCACGAACTGAAATGCACCGCTCCACGTCGCCGCCGGCACCGCAGCCGTCTTCACCGGGGCTTAGTCACGCACACACACGGTCGAGCGGCAGGTAAAGCCGGGCGCGCAGAACGCGTCACACTGGCAGCCTCCCACAAAGCCGCAACGCCCCTGACACGTGTCGCGACAGGCCGATACACAGCGGTTGTTCACGCACTGCGCCTGCGATCCACAGGTGTCGCGACAGCTGCACACACCGTCGCCCACCACCACGTCGCCACAGAGACCACTGCTGCACACGCTCTGGCAGGTGACGCACTGCTGCTCGGCACAGACCGACCCCGCACCGCACCCGCCACACTCACAGACCAGTGGCGCTTCGCGGGTGACATCGCGCACCGTCACGGTTCCGCATCCGCCAAAGCCACACAGGGCGTCGCAATCGCACGCGTCGCCCTGCCCGTCGCCGTCCTCGTCGGCCTGCTCGGTATTCCCGATACCCGCGCAATTGTCGTCGCTGTCAGGAATGCCGTCGCGGTCGGCATCGGGGCGCTGACACTGGTTCTGATAGCACTCGGTCAGCACCGTGTCGGTGCAGGGGCCGCAGTCACAGCCGCTCTGGTCCAGCTCGACGTCGCCGCACGCGCCCGCGCACACCTCGTCGCAGGTCGTGCAGACTCCCGAGGCGCACACCTGCTCACCCTCACAGGCCGGGCCGCAGCGACAGTCCAGCGCAGGTTCGCCGGGCAGGGCGGCGTTGAACGAGCCACATTCTCGTACCGCGCAGAGCGTGTCGCAATCACAACGGTCCCCTACCCCATCGGCGTCGGCGTCAGACTGGTCGGTGTTTGTGTGTTCGCGGCAGTTGTCCTGCGCGTCGTCCACGCCGTCTTCGTCAACATCCAGATCACAGCGGTTTCCGGCGCCGTCGCCGTCGTCGTCCTGTTGATCGGAGTTGGCCACCTCGACGCAGTTGTCGCACAGGTCCCCAAAGCCGTCGAAGTCGGTATCGTCCTGCTGCGGGTTTGCGATGGCGGGACAGTTATCCTCGTCGTTCTGAAAGCCGTCCCGGTCCGGATCGCTGCCTGCCTCTTCACTGCAGCCAGCCACAACTATCAGGCCCGACAAGATGCACAGGGCGGTCAGGGAACGAATCAAGGCGTCTCCTTGGCAGCGGAACGTCGCGACCATCGCGGCGGCGTGCCCGCATGTACGCATGGTCGTCCATCGATGCAACCAGCACCGCGAGCCCTGCGGTGTTCCGGGTATCAACGCAGTGTGGCTGGCGCACAAAGTGGGGTAATTCATGCGCCACGAGCGCATCTGTTCGCCAGTTGGCGGCGTCTTTGCTACGCCATTTGCGCCATGTCACTCGCGCGCTTCGCGTTTCATTACTTTCCACCACCGAACCGAGACCCACCATGAGTATTCAAACGGGCGACAAGCTCCCTTCCGGAACCCTGCACGAGAAGAATCCCGGCGATAAAGTCGACGTCGCCGAGCTCTCTGCTGGCAAGACGGTCGTTCTCTTTGCCGTACCCGGCGCGTTCACCCCCGGATGTTCGCGCACTCACCTGCCGGGTTATGTCGCAGACGCCGAGTCCATCAAGGCAAAGGGCGTCGACGAGATCGTGTGTGTTTCCGTGAATGATGCGTTCGTGATGCAGGCCTGGGGAGATGCGCTGGGTGCGACCGGAAAGGTGCGCATGCTGGCAGATCCGGCGGCCGCATTTACCCGCGCTCTCGGTCTTGAGGTCGAAGCCGCAGGTCTCGGCGGCACGCGCTCCAAGCGCTACTCCATGATCATCAAGGATGGCGTGGTGACGGCGTTGAACGTGGAGCCCGACGGATTTGGCCTCTCCTGCTCGCTGTCGCCTTCGATATTGAGCCAGCTGGGCTAATATCCCCGGGGATTTCGCGCTCGCGCAGCCGGTCGTCACACCAACCCGGGTGCTCGGCGGCCGACCCTGAGCATGGTCGATGGTGCCTTCCATCAGGCTCATCAATTACAGACAGCGCAGAAGGTCGTTCGACCGAAACACGGCAATTCAGGGGAGTCACGCTGTCGGGTAGCCCGGTGCTTGCCACGCAGGCCTGCGGCGTGCGAAACAACAGGCGCTGCACTCCTCTCCCGGTGACCTCGTGACCATTACGCTCGATCAATTGCAGAAGATGTCGAACAGTGAGCTGTACGACATTGTTCGTCAGGCTCACGCTCTGGACCTCGATGCCATCGCCGACACTACCTATACCGGAATCGACCTCTCCATGCCGGACTGGTTCCATAAGTTAATGTGGAAGTCGTTTCGCAAAACCTTTCATCGTGACCCTGCCTCTGGGCGCATTCGCGGCTGGAATGTGAAGGTGGAACAGACAGGTTGGGAAACTCCGCCACAGCCAAAGCGCGATGGTAAAGGCCGAGCGATAACGTTTGGGCATTACGAGGTGCGCTCGGCGCAGGGGGTTAGCTTTCCCCGCGGCTGGACGGGTCCACACTATATTGATTACCGTGTGGCCGGAAATCACTTCTGGGAGTTTCCCGCAAATGCCGGATTTTGCCCTCTCGTGAGTGTAAACGCGGGCAGCAGCGACCTGTTGCTCGGGTGGGAAGTCTTTAACGTGGCGGGATTGAAGATACCCCTGAACGACTTCTGGGTGCTCAAGCGCGAGGGCCCACTCGCTCCGTCTGATATCATGCCTCGCCCCAATGGTACGCCCGCGCAACCGTTGCTGAACGGTTAATTCCTTCGAGACGGGAATTAGCTGACCCGACCGCTGTCAGGGTCTCTTGCGCGGCGCCGAGGGTGGGTTGTTCTGGCTATTTCGACCCGCAGGCCGCCCTGCCGATGGCCCTCTGGTCGCTTGCGCTTCACGCGACGCTGCCGACTCGCTTCGGGCGCCACCTCGGGGACGGTCGTCGGCTTTGCCAACCGGCTTTCCTGCATGCTTCGGGCTGGCAGCGGGCTGAACGCCGTTGTGTTGCGTCTGAAAGCGTTTTCCGTTTTCGGTGCGGCCGGCGTCACGCGGCGGTCGGTCATCGGCGGGAATCAGGTGGTGCTGGCCGGGCCCAATCAGGTCGCCGCGTCCCATGCGACGCAGCGCCTCGCGCAGCACAGGCCAGTTCTCGGGATCGTGCCAGCGCAGAAACGCCTTGTGCAGTCGTCGAACCTTGAGCCCTCTGGGAATATGCACTTCCTCAGAGTCACGGGTGACCTTTTTCAGCGGGTTTTTGCCTGAATGATACATGGCGGTGGCAGTCGCCATGGGCGACGGCAGAAACGCCTGCACCTGGTCGGCCTTGAAGCCGTTCTTTTTAAGCCACAGGGCCAGCTCCAGCATGTCTTCGTCGGTGGTGCCGGGGTGTGCCGCAATAAAATACGGGATGAGATATTGCTGCTTGCCGGCCTCGGCCGAATATTTCTCGAATAATTCCTTGAATCGGTCGTAAGCGCCCATGCCCGGCTTCATCATTTTGGACAGTGGCCCATCGGACAGGTGTTCGGGGGCAATTTTCAGATAACCACCGACATGGTGAGTTACCAGTTCCTTGACGTACCGAGGGTCCTCGACGGCCAGGTCGTAGCGAACTCCTGAGGCAATCAGGACCTTTTTGATGCCGGGAATCGCGCGGGCTTTTCGGTAGAGCTCAATGAGCGCGCTGTGGTCGGTTTGCAGGTTTTCGCAAACCCCGGGATAAACGCAGCTGGGTTTGCGGCAGGAAGCCTCAATTTCGCGCGATTTACAGGCAATCCGATACATATTGGCGGTGGGGCCACCAAGGTCAGAAACAACGCCCGTAAATCCCGGTAATCCGTCGCGGAGCGCAGCGACCTCGCCCAGGATCGATTTCTGCGAACGGTTCTGAATAATGCGTCCCTCGTGTTCGGTAATCGAACAGAAGGTACACCCTCCAAAACAACCGCGCTGAATGGTCACCGAAAAGCGAATCATCTGATATGCGGGAATTTTCGCGTTCCCGTATTTCGGATGCGGAACACGAGCGAATGGCCGCTCGTACACGTAATCCATTTCCGGCATCGACAGTGGAATCGGGGGTGGATTGACCCACAATTCCCGATCACCATGTCGTTGAATCAGGGCGCGTGCATTGTGCGGGTTGGATTCGCGGTGCAGAATTCGTGAGGCGTGTGCATACAGGATCGCGTCGTTGGCGACCGCCTCGAAATCGGGCAGGCGAATGACCCCCAGCGCTCGCGCAGCCCGGGTGACGCGGGCCACCGGAGGCTGCGCTTCAGGCACACACTCAACAGCGGACGCCTGTGCATCGGCCTGGGCAGGAGCGCCGCACTCCGGGTTTGCAACGCCCTGCGCATCGGTGGTGACCGATTCACCGGTGGTGGGTTCGCTGAGCGCCAGCGGAGCCGCCGCATCTTTTGATCCGCACGAAGCGTCCTGCGGTGATAATTCCTGGTAGGGGTTGGGCTGTACCTCGACGCGACCGGGCGCATCCACCGATGTAGAGTCAATGACCTTCCAGCCTGGCAGGGGTGCCTTCACCGCGAACGCCGTGCCGCGCAAATCCCGAATTTCCTGAATTTTTTCGCCTTCGGCCAGCCGCCATGTGAGCTCTACCAGGGCGCGCTCTGCATTTCCGTACAGCACAATATCGGCCTTGGCGTCGAACAGAATCGAGCGCCGAACCTTCTCGGACCAGTAATCGTAGTGTGCAATGCGGCGAAGGCTGGCCTCAATGCCACCGGCCACAATGGGCACACCGCTGAACGCTTCGCGGCAGCGCTGTGCATAGACCAGTACGGCCCGATCGGGGCGTTTGCCTGCGGCGGCGTCGGGCGTGTAGGCGTCATCCGAGCGAAGGCGGCGGTCTGATGTATAGTGATTCACCATGGAATCCATGTTTCCGGCGGTGATCCCAAAATACAGTCGGGGGCGACCCAGCGCCCGAAATGCATCGACCGATGACCAGTCCGGCTGCGCGATAATCCCGACGCGAAAACCCTGTGATTCCAGCAGACGACCGACGATGGCCATGCCAAAGCTCGGGTGATCCACGTAGGCGTCGCCCGTCACGAGCACGACGTCGCATTCATCCCAGCCCAGGGCCTGCATCTCTTCGCGGCTCGTGGGCAGAAACTTCGCTGGCACAACGGGGCGCCAGGGCGCGCGCCGGAACAGGCCGGGTGCCTTGATGGGCACAACCTTCGGTGGTCGGGCCACCGTTTCAGTGACGACAGAACTCATGGACAGGCCGGATAGCAGAGCGTCAGCGCGGTGGTCAAACACCGACCGTGGTGGGTAGGCACGACACCGGCGATTGACCAGCCCCTGTGCAGCGGCGATGATGTATCAGACGATGGTGCCAGATGCACCTTTGCCCTGCAAAAGGCCCTGTACCTCGCGCGCCAGAGCGAGCAGCAGTGCGTCGTCGTGGCGTCGCCCGCCCACCTGAACACCGACCGGCAATCCGTCGATTTCGCCGCAAGGAATGGTGAGCGCCGGCTGCCCGCTCAGGTTGGCGATGACCGTAAATGCTCCCAGCGGCGCCACCGCGTGAAACAGCTCGGCCGGCGGTAACGACGCGAACTCGCCCACGCGGAAGGGCAGCACGCCCACCGTGGGCGACAACATGACGTCCACCCCGCTGAGCATCTCAATGCCGAGTGCCTCAAAATGCAGAAAACGGCGGCGAGCGTCGTCTTCGGTTACCGTGCGACCGGCTTCCCAGAACCAGCGAACCACCGGCTGCAATTGTCCGCGACCGATCACCGGAATGCGCGAGATGAGTTTCTGATAAATCGGAATAAATTCTTCAATGTTTCCGCGGGGACGCTCTCGCTCCACAAGCTGGTGGCCAGCGCTTTCAAGCGCGGCGGCGACTCGTCGCACCAGCGCTTCAATGCGCGGGTCGAGCGCGCCATGAGGCGGACTCATGATCATGCCGATTTTCAGCCGCCGCACGGGTTCTTTCGAACGCTCCAGATGGTGTTGCATGCCGGGCGCGGCGAGCACATCGAGCAGGGCGGCGGCGTCGTCGATGGATCGGGCGAGCGGCCCGATGCTGACCATGCCAAACGGGTCAATGCGGGCGGCGTCATCGGGCACCAGACCACGGGTGGGTTTATGGCCGATCAGCCCGTTGAGCGATGCGGGAATACGTACCGAACCTGCGCCATCACTGCCGGGCGCAATTGGCAGCAGACCCGCCGCGATCGCAGCGCCGGCGCCGCCGCTCGAACCGCCCGCAGTATGATTCAGGTTCCAGGGGTTGCGAGTAGGCGGTTGCAGGGCGGTCTCGGTAATGGGCAGCATGCCCAGCTCGGACATGGTCGTTTTGCCGAGCAGCACAAAGCCGGCGGCGCGCATCCGGCGCACCACGCTGTCGTCCACGGGAGACCAGAGCCAGCGAAACGCGCGCGAGCCCAGCTGCGTGCGCGTGTTCCGCATCATGTGATGGTCTTTCATGGCGGTGGGCACACCATGGAAAGGCCCCAGCGAAGCACCATCCAATACAGCGCGATCGGCACGCTTTGCTGCGCGCAGCGCATCTCTCTCAAACACGGACACGAAGGCCTGCAACTGAGGATTATGCGCTTGAATTCGGTCCAGATAGCGCTGAACCAGCTCGGTCGAGGTAATTTTCCGCTCGCGAATCAGACGCGCCTGCTCGAGTGCGCTCAGGTGCAACAGTTCGTCGGCGGCGAATGCAGGGGCCAGCGGAAGGGTCGTCATGAGTGCGGCCGTGGCAGAGAAAGCTGAGGTGAATACCGCGCTGCGCTAGCCGTTTGCCCGAGCACATGCAATTGCCCTGAACACCGACCAGAGCTAGCGCGTAAACGTTCGCGGCGACTGCGTGAGCTCTCGCCATCCAGCACCGCAGGGGTCGGGTGCATCGAGCGCGTACGCCCGCACGGTATGCGTGCCGGTTTCAAGCCAGTCCAACAGGGCGGTGTCATGAGTCAGGTTGTAGCCATGATTCGAAGTGCCACCACAAACGCCCGCTGTGCCGACGTCGGCGCGAATATCTGCCGCCCTGACAAGCCGCTCCAGAGACTCTGAACCACCGTTTCGGAAATAAACGAGGCGAACAAAGGTCTCTGTCGACCAGCTGTCGCCGTCACAGGCCCAGCCTGTAACGCCGGCGGCATTTACGCTGTCAAGGTAGCCATTCGGACGGGTGGCGGTGGTTGAAATGTCGACATCGTCGATGAAGTACCCTTCGTAAGTAACCGAGTCATCGGTCGTCAAAAGGAACCCCAGGCGCATGTTGCTGGTCAGACACGAGGCTGGAAGCGTGTACTGAAAACGGGTCCACGAGCTGAAATACCCATCGATAAACTCACTGACGTTCGTCCAGCTGGCACCGCCATCAGGACTACACTGCAGTCGTATGCCGTCATAGGTTGTCTCTGTTTCACCTGTGAGCCAGAATGAGACGGTGACCGGACAGGAAGCGCAGTTTGTAACACTGGTAGAACTACTCCAGGTCAGGCGATCGGACCGATCATTACTGTAATAGGTCGCCCCATTGTTGGTATCCATGCCGTGCGTACCGCTGCGACGGGAAAAGGTATTTCGACCCCAGCCACCTGTTAGCGTCCATCCATCCGTCCCGGAATCCCAGCCCCAGACAGGGTTCAGAATGGTGTTTCCAAAATCGCGGCCACAGACACTCGCAGGGAGCGTCGGCGTTACATGGCCCGGATCCGTATCTGGGCCAATGTCCGCGATCGTTACATCGGTCACATCACTTGCCGCTGTATCCGTTACGTCGACGATATCCTCGGCAATATCTGGCGCCGCGTCCGTAAGCGCATCCATGGCCACATCGGAGACGACGTCCGCCGGGGCCGTATCGCCGACCGCATCTGCAATGACGTCAGCATAAGTCGTATCGGGTGCAACGTCGTCCTGTAAATCGGCGTCAGGCGCTTGGATGTCACCCGAAACGGTGTCGCTGATCGTGTCAGAAGGCGGAGTATTTGAATCGCCGTCGTCGATGTCCGGCGTTGTCGTGTCGTCTGTTGTGGTGTCTTCGTCCGTCGTCGTGTCGACAGGCCGAACGTCGCGTGGCAGCTCGTCGGCGTCTGATTCAACATCTTCTTCTTCGTCATCTCGACGCGTGTCCCGCTCTTCGTCCTCGACTACGACAGGACTGATAAGGTCAGCCGTCGCGCAGCCAGAGAGCGCCTGCAGGGCGGCAGTACAAAGAAGTGCTGAGGCAAGACGAAGCGTCGGAGTCGACAAACCGCCCCCGCAGCCGGAACGCGCGAGTGTCTCAGGCAAAGCCTGCGTGGAAGCAACGCTGCGCATACGTCCGGGGGAGCAGGAGAGACGGAGATTTCGACCCAAAGATGAACGCCCGATGGTAGCGCCGAGTCACACTACGGACAACAGGCAAAATACGCGTGTCTGTGTCTCGATCCCCCGGGGTTCGTCATTGCATTCAGATCGACAGCGACCCTTCGCGGAAGTCACTGTCTGCCAGAATCACGTTGATGCACACGGGCGTGCCCGCGCGCGACAACCGCTTGGCCTCGTCGAGCGCAGCATCAACCTCGGCCGGGTCAGACACCAGAATGCCCTTGCCGCCGTATCCCTCGGCCACCTTGTGATAATCGGTGTAGAGCAATTTGGTTCCGACGGCGTCTCCGAGAATGGTGACCTGATCGCGTGCGATCTGCTGCCAGCTGGCGTCGGTGCCAATGACCACGATGGGCGCAAAGCCGCTGCGCACATAGGTGTCAAACTCAGCGAGACTGTACGCGCTGGAACCGTCGCCATAAAACAGCCAGACTTCGGCGCTGGGGTGCACGCTCGCCGCGCCCGTCGCAAAGCCGCCGCCGACGCCCAGCGTTCCAAACACGCCGGGGTCGAGCCAGCGCAGCGGACCGCGAGGCCGTACAATGTACGAGCCGGTCGCCACGAAGTCGCCGCCGTCCACAATGACCACGCTGTCGTCGGCGATTTTTTCTTCAATGCGCTGAAACAGATAGACGGGGTCCACGCGAGGGCCGCTCGTGGACGCGCGCGCCGCAATCTCGTTGTCGCGTTTGTCTTCGCGCCCCTTCAACGCCGAGAACCACTCGGACCAGTCACCCGGACGCACCTGCTGCGACAATTCCAGCAGAAACTGTCCGGGGTGGTCGTGCACAGCGATCGTCGGCTTGCGATTCTTGGTCAGCGCCGTGGTATCGAGATTAATGGAGACCAGCGTGGCGTCCTTGTTGATTTTGAGGCCGTAACCGAGACGAAAATCGAATGGGAAACCCGCGACAATGACCACGTCAGCTTCTTTCAGGGCCGCATTTCGCGCGTGGCGAAACTGAATGTCGTTGAACCGACCGAGCAATCCGCGGGCAGAACCTCCCAGAAAGGTGGGAAGGCCCATGGTGCGCACTGCGCTCGCAATGTCCTCGGCCTGGGCGGGAGTCTGGTTCACCATGGCCTGATTGCCGATGACCAGCACGGGTTTGCGCGCACCGGCCAACGCCTGAGCCACCTGCTTCAACTGGGAGGGAACCCGCGAGCGAGACGGTGCAGTGGAGCGTGGCGCGGTGGTGATGGGCAGGTGGGGCGTATGAAACTGATGCTCCAGATACCCCAGCATCGCCGTCTGCGCGGCCTTTCCGACGGCGCCTTTCATTTTATCGACGCCCGACTCTTTCAGGTACCACTCCTTGACCAGTGACTTGGGGTACAGCAGGTCCACCGCGATCTCGAGAAACACCGGCCCGGGGACGCCTTCCGTAGCTACCGCGAACGCCTTGTGCAGCATGGGCTCAATATCCTGCACCCGGTTACAGCGGGCGGCCCACTTGGTGATGGGCTTCATGAGCGACAGCTGATCAACGTCCTGCAAAGAACCACGACCGCGCAACACCGTCGCCGTGGCACCACCCAGAATCAGGATGGGCTGCTGCGCTTCCTGCGCATTCTTGACGGCCGTGACGGTGTTGGTGACACCGGGGCCGGCGGTAACGGCGCAAACGCCGGGAATACCGGTCATGCGGCTGGCAGCGTCTGCGGCAAACGCAGCCGACTTTTCGTCGCGCATGTCGATAATGTTCAGGCCAGCCAGTTTCGCACCATGCAAAATGGGCGAAATATGCCCACCGCAAAGGTTAAACAGGCTCTTTACGCCATATTGCGCAAGTACCTGGCCTACGATTGCGCCACCATGAATCGGCTGAGTCATTCGGTCTCCTGAGGCAAAATTGTCGACGAGCTGAAAGACATGTGCAGGTCCATCGTCCAGCCATTTTGCAGGGCGGAATCGACGACCGGCTGTACCAGTTGAACCACGAGTGTGCGCAAATCGCGGGTCCGCAAACGGCCCGACCAGAGCTCCAGCCCAAGCCCGTGCAGGACAATGGACGCACGCCCGACCAGCGCAAACCGAACCGCGGGCGACAAATGGGCGTACCGGGGATACTGTCCCATGCGCTCGGCCAGCTGTCGCCGCACGGGGCCCCATTTGCCGTGCCAGGGGTGCACCGTCAGAAAAATCGCCTCGTACAGGCGAGGCTCATCGAGCGCAAACCGCAGCCACCCCTCACCCGCTGCCCACAGCGGATCATCGCCCTCGGACATCGCGCCCGCCCGAGCCACAAATTCGCCGATGATACGGTCCATGAGTCTCTCATGAAGCGCATCCATCGATGAAAATGCGGTAAATACAGGTGCAATAGACGCACCGAGCGATGACGCGATGGTGCGAGCGCTCACCGACGCAATGCCTGCCGCTCGCGTTTGCGACAAAGCAGCGTCCAGGATGATGTCCGATGTAAAGCGAGTTCGGGGTGCCATGGCGACAGATTATACATAGCAACTGTTATCTATCAAGCGCTATGTGCAATCCTCAACGCGACCGCCAGGCCTGAATGCCCGGATGAGCCAGATAGGCATCGGCCAGCGCGTTCACCCTCGGGAACGACGCCAGATGCCCGGCGCTCAGGCCATCCAGGACGCCGTTGCGAATGCTGAGCACCTGCAACGCCACGACAATATCCGCGATGGTGAGCGTGTTGCCGCCCACGAACGGGCCGTCGGTCTCGCCCAGCACTCGCTCGGCGTAGCCGCAACAGGTCTGCAGCGGACCCGCGGCGAATGCAGCGCGCAGCTCGAGCTTGCGCGCCGGGTCCTGCTCCCGAAAGCTGGGGGTGAGCGCCGATGCCAGCGTGTCGTTGAAGGTGTCGAGCACGGTATCGACGCGCAACGCCGTCAACGGGTCATTGGGGTACAGGTCCGTGTTTCCAAGTCGCGCCACGTAGCGCAGCACCGACGCGGTCTGGGCATACGGAACGCCATCAATGGTGAATACCGGGACGCTGCCGAGAGGAAAGATGCCCTGCGCCTTCAGCGCAGCGAACTCCGGATACTGTACACGGTGGTCCTCGAACGCGAGTCCACTCAGAAAGAGCGCGACGCGGATGGGCTCGCCGCGACCGACGGCGTCAAAATAGGTGAGCTTCAAATGTGGCATACGAGCGGGCTCCTTCAAGAAGGCGGCTGGGGAATTACGGGCAACACAGTGGGCGGACACGACAACCACACCATGCAGCGAATGATTCCCCGTTGTCGAGCGAGCCGGTAGTCAGGGCAATGATTACGCCGGAGCGGCCGTCAGCAATAGATGCGTCATAAATCCGCCGAACAGCAACAGCAGCAGCGCGCCCTCGAGACGGCTCATGCGCGTGGCGCTGCGAATCATGGGGAACAGAAGCAAAGACAGAACGCCTGCTCCTGTATCAGCCGCCCCCTTCCGTGAAGCTCTACCGGGCTGCCCTACCCCGGGTTGAAAATGACGATTTCAGAAGGGGCGGGCTCGCCTGATCTTTGAAGCGTTGGCGCCTGTCGCCTCGAACGACCTCATTCGTCACAAATCTTGGCGTTCCCGATCACCGATTCAAACGCCGCAAACAGAGAATCCTCGTTTCCGGCATAAATAAACTCGGTAAATGGCGTACCGCCATTCTCGGCGATCGAGTTCAGAATGCGTTGATCTTCCGAGAAGCGATAACCGATGACATAGACCTTCACGCCCTGATCGCGCAGGCGGCGTGTGGCCTCGCCAAGATAACCCACGAGGCATGCCACGCGCTCTTCACCGTTGAAGTCGCGGTCGCCCTGCTCACAGGCGCTACGGCAGGTGTCGGCGCCTTCGCTCATGATAATCAGGTGACCGTTTTCGGGGAACGCGCCAAATACCTCGGTCACGTTGTCGGCAAACCACTCCAGCGTGGCAATCAGCGGCGTGGCACCGCCCGACGCACCGTTGTTGGCGAACCACTCCGTGATCTGGGCGGCACCGGACGGCGAAATGGGGACGTTGGGCCAATTGACCACCGGACCCCCGAAAAGGCCCGTACGATCGCCGCTGATCGAACAACCAGTGCCTGTCGGGAACATGGAAAGTCCGAATGCGACATCCGGGTTGGCCGAGGTAATGCGGTTGATCGACGCCTGAATGGTTCCAAACTCCGATGTCATGCTGCTGGAGCCATCGAACGCAAACATAACGCTCGGCAGGCAGCCGCGAATCAGGCAGCGGCCGTCGTCGCAGTACTCTTCGGGACCGCACCCGCTGGTGGGGCCGAACCCCGATGCGTCGGGATTACAGATTTCGCGTTCGCCCGCGGTGCCAACACAGCGCTGCCGATACGGTTCGCAGACGCCGGCCGTACACACACCGTTGTTGTTCACACAGTACGTGCCTTCGGTACACGGCGTCTCGAACAGCTGCGTACCATCGGTGCTGCACTGACCGATGGTGGACGCGTTGATGCATCCAAGCCAGCCCGGCTCACAGCCCGTCGAGGCATCGGGGCCTGCGACGTCGTCGGGAGAAGGACCTGCGGTGTCGCTGCCCCCTGCGTCGTCTGCCCCTTCCTCGGCTCCGCTGTCCTCGTCATCGTTCGTTCCGGGGCGGCTGGGCCGACCTGTCTCGTCTTCCACCGCCGACCCACCAGAAGAATCATCACCACTACACGAAGCCAGCGCTCCGGTAAC
>JAGWVZ010000582.1 GCA_018970625.1 Myxococcales bacterium
C
The DNA here is from genome assembly GCA_018970625.1 of Myxococcales bacterium. The sequence goes on from JAGWVZ010000582.1 coordinate 2, forward strand.
GTGCCTGCCACCGTCGTGCCTGCCACCGTCGTGCCTGCCACCGTCGTGCCTGCCACCGTCGTGCCTGCCACCGTCGTGCCTGCCAACGGTGGTACCGACGGTACGGCCGGTGTGCGACAGTTCCGTGTGCCACCCATGACGCGGCTGGGACGCGATATTCAGCTCGCCATTGGTCTCGATCGCCCTGCTCCCGAGGTGGTCGCGCGCATGCGTGTGGTCGGAGTGCTGCACGGCATGGACCGCGCACAAACCACCATTCTGGACGAATCGCTGGCCACCATGGACGCGGCAGCCGAGCTCAGGCGCGACGGCAGGGCGATTGTTCGCGTTCCGTTCCGCATGGTCGAGCGGTCGTTGCGGGACGCCTTCGAAAGCATCACCGGTCACCTGCGCATCGCGTTCACACTGTTCCTGAATAACGAAGAGCATTACGCCGAGACACAGCTGGTGGACTCCCTGTCGCTGCGACTGGCTTCGGCGGCCGGGGGTATGTGGGGCCCCGGGATTGTGCGCCTGCGAAGCCCCGACGGGCAGCTTCTTCGCATGGGCGTCGGCTCATCGGGCGACGGACTCTTGCGACTCGAGTCCATTATGCCGGGGAGCTGGCAGCTGGAGCTCGAAGACGATCTGCACCTTCATGCCGCTCAAGGTCCGCCCACGCGTAAAGTCACCCTTCGTTCGGATGCGGTTGACGCCATGAATACCGGCACGTCTGCCAGCAACACCGAGCCAAGAGAGCTGCGTGTGGCCGCGCCGGTCGTAGTCTGGGTGCGGGCCGGAGCGACTGGCGACGGCAGTTTTGAGCAGCCGGGAGGCTCCATCGAAGACGCATTCGTGGTCGCAGACAAGCTGCGCGCTCGGCTGAGCACCCCCTATACCCCCGTAGAGATTCGGATTTTTCCCAACGGAAAGCTACCCGCCGAACGCCCGGGACTCGTCGGTGGTGCACAGGGACAATGGCTCCGATGGTGGTCGGGTCAGCCCGCCGATCGAAGGGCGCAGTGGACAGTGGCGACGTCTGAGCTGCCACCTCTGCAGACGCCCGGACGAAGTACGTTTGTCCGCCCCCTTCACTTCGAGGGCGTCGACGACCTTCGCCTGGTCAACGCCGAGTATGCGCTGCTGCGCGAAAAGGCCGCCGCGCGGCCCGAGCTCTGCGAAAATCTGTACGAAGCCTATGCACAGATTCCCATGGTGACCTTCCTCGCGCCCGAGACCGGCGGCGAAGGCAGCCGTGTGCGCTTTGACCAGTGTCATGGTGTGCGGCTTGAGGGCCTGCAGATCATGGGAATGCGGGGCATGAACGCGCTGTCGCTTGCCAAATGCGAAGATGTGGTGGTGAGCCGCTGCTGGTTTGAGCGTGCAGCCGCCGGACCCACAGGTCAGGGTGGCGGCTGGGCACCCGGGCGCGGCGTTCATGTGGACGCGTCGGGCACCCCGGAAGCGCCCATCGAATTCAGCGACTGCGACATCGGCTGGAACTCGGTGGTGCGTCGCAGTGTGCCTGTCCGCGGCGCTGCCGTGGCGGCGTATAACTCCCACGTCGTGATGGCACGGTGCTACCTTCACGACAACATCGCGACCCAGGAACCACCTGATGTGTTCGCGTCGGGCAATGGTTCGCTGCGCGGCGAAGCTGCCTCGCATCGAGCGGGCAACATCGTCGCCGAAAGCTAGACTTCAATCCTCGGCAGGGGCGTCCGGCGCTACAACCGGGTCGGGCCGTTCGGAGCGACGCGGCGGGCGTTGCGGACGCGGCGGGCGCGGGCGCGCATTCTGGGGCACCGGCACCTCGTCGACCTCGGCGTCGCTGTCTTCATGCTGAAGTCGCCGAAGCACGTCGCCAAAGAAGGTCGACGGCTGGTGCGTACGCAGCGAGGCCGCCTGCAGCGGCTCCAGCGTCAATACGTACCCCGTCAGCACATCCCACGAGCCCTCACTGGCACCCACGATCAGCTGACGCACGGAGCTCGACGGTGAAATCACCAGCGTCTCCGACTCGCCCGGGCCACCCGCATTCATGGACTGCCCCGACTCCTCTTCACCAGGGCCGTTGGCTTCGGCCAGCATGAGCGTCAGATCCACGTCGGGGATCCCCGTGACGGTCAAGCGCAGCGGCTGCTCAACCGCCGGCACGACCCACCGATCAACGTCTCCGGCCCACCCCATGTAGCCGAGCGCGCGCTGCCCCGGCGCCAGCGGTTGGGCACGATTGCGAGTGTCGTTTGGCTCGCGCTCCTCGCCAAGCAGCGCAGGGCGGAACTGCACCAGGAGCTGGTACGGATACTCGCCATTCCGACGGATGACAGCGTTCGCCGACGGCTGCACGAACACATAGAATGCAGGGTCACGCGACAGGAAACCGGTCAGGATTTCACCTTGCGACTCACCGGCGCTGTCTACCCTCAGCACCGTGCCCTGCCCGTCCACGTAACGAATCGCCAGCTGCAGGTCCAATTCGGGAATCGCGCTGAGCTGAATGTTCGCGCGCAGGTCAGGCGCGGGGACCTCTACCCGAAACACATCGATATCATCCATCGAAGTGCCCGCACCGGCGTACATCACGCCCTGCATGGCCACCCCGGGGGCCACGCGGTCCGCTTCGGGGATATCGTCGTTCGATTCACTCTCGTGCCGAACCATCTGCGCGGGCAAGCCCCAGCCCAACCACCAGATACCGCCGATGACCGTGGCGGTTAGCAGCAGACCCGCCAGATACAGTCCCAGGCGGCGCACCTGCATGCCGCGCTCGAATGCCTCAAATTCG
>JAGWVZ010000583.1 GCA_018970625.1 Myxococcales bacterium
GCCCAGTGTTCCACCCGTGAGTGGACCACAGGTGCCGCAGGCGTTGCCAGCCGTTCCGCCCGAGCAGGTCAGGCCCTCACCGTCGGCGGTGCAGACCAGCGTGCCGTCGTTGCACGGGCCGCAGCGTGAGCCGGGCGCCGAGGCAAGCGTAGCGCAGCCGCCGCAGGCGTTCAGTGTGGAGCCTCCCCGGCACTCCAGACCGGTGCCCGTCGCGTCGCAACGCAATGAGCCGTTGCCGCACACGCCGCACGCGTCTCCCACGTTGCCGTCCAGCGGAGTACAACCGCCGCACGCATTCGCCGTGAGAGAACCGGTGCAGAAGACGTCGCTCAGGTCGGCATTGCAGGCCCACGCCCCATCGCCGCAGCCGCCGCAGACGCCGCCGGGCGGACCCGACAGGTCGCCGCAGCCACCGCACGCATTTGCTGGCGTCGCACCGAGGCACGCTACCGCCAACGGGCCGTCGCAGACCCACTCACCGTCGCTGCACACGCCGCAGTCCTGACCCGGCTGCCCCGCGAGCAAGCCGCAGCCACCGCAGTCATTGTTCTGGTCGCCATTGATGCAGCGCAGCGCATCCGGGCCGTCGCACCGGAACTCACCGCCGCCGCACCGTCCACAGGAGTCACCCGGGTTCGCTTCAAGCACGGCACAGCCGCCACATCGGTTTGCATCGCCACCCACGCAGGTGGTGGTGTCCGGTCCGTCGCAGGTCCACAGCCCGGTTCCGCATTCGCCGCATGCGCTACCGGGAACCTGGTCCAGCACGCCGCGCCCACCGCACGCGTTCAGCCCGCTTTCCGTGGCGTCAGCTCCAGCATCGACGGCAGCATCCGGATCTACAACATCAACCTCCGTGGTGGTGTCATCCACGACGTCCGACACCGCTCCATCGGTTTCGACGTCGCTCGTCTCTGCATCCAGCTGCGTCGAGCTGTCGTCGGCATCGGCGGTGCTGTCCGCGTCGTCGTTCACGCCACCCGTGTCATCGGTGGACGAATCGTTGGTGCCGTCGGCCGCATCAGCCGAACCTTCACCAACCCCCGTGCCGCCCTGACAAAAGCCATCAAAACAAATCGCCTCGCTGCCGCACTCCGACGAATCCGTGCAACGTGTGGACCCCGTCGGATCGCTACCGCAAGCGCTGACTGTCATGACGAGCGCGACGTGCACGAGGCCGCCGCGCATCCACTCGTTAAGCTGCTTTCTTTGCATGACTGGATTCCTTCGCTGATGGGAAACGGCCCACCTCACCCTTCGGACTGCACAACGTGCGTCTTCAAAAGTGTCGACCATAGGCGTGCCTCCCCTGTATGTGTCGCCAACGCAAGAATCCTTCGCGGGTGGCGGTACGATTTTTCGTTTTTCCAGCGCTGAACCCGCGACCGACTGCCTTGCACACCGCCAGCCCGTGTCGCGACCTGGGCAGTCTGGTCGCGCGGCAGGGGCGTCTTCTTCGCGTTGATCAGTTCAGCCAAGCCCGACGGGCGCGGGCAGGGCGGTGGTGTGTTCGGGGTTGGTTGGGTGAAATTGGCGGTTGGTGTTGCGCCGGGTTGGTCGTGGCACCACCCGCTTGACGCAGCTCGGCTGCTTGCGTACGCCATCGAACAATCAAGTGTTCGTTTCAGGAGTTTCGCATGATGCGCGGGTACATTGGTGTTACCGACTTTGACTGGTATCGGCGGCTTTTGACGCTGCAGCCCGAACCCGAAGAAGTGAATTTCTGGCAGCCGTCGGGTGGTACATTAACGAAGCTCGCGCCCGGGTCGCCATTTCTGTTCAAGCTTCACAAGGGCAAGGGCGACGCCATTTGCGGATTCGGGCTGTATGCGCGTGGTACACATTTACCCATTCGCGAGGCATGGAATTATCTTGGCGCATCGAACGGCGTGTCTTCGTTGCAGGAATTGTACGCTCGCGTCGTCAAATATCGCGCAAAAAAGCCCGGTGTAACCGTTACCGTCAACGACGCCATTGGCTGTCACCTGATTCTGGCGCCGGTATTTTTCGAGCGCGACATGTGGATCGATGCGCCTTCCGACTGGTCCAGTAACATTGTGCAGGGCGCAGGTCGTTCCCTCGACGACGCCGAAATGAGCCGCATCTGGCGCCAGTGTCTGGAACGCGCAAAACTCGTTCAGCTCGGCAGTCAAACCCGGCTACACCTGCAGGAAGCCACCGACGATTTCCGGTACGGCGAACCACGTCTTGTCGCGCCTCGTCTGGGTCAGGGCATCTTTCGCTCGGCGGTCCTCGACGCCTACGGGCGGGCCTGCGCGGTCACCACCGAACACTCGGTCCCCGTGCTCGAAGCGGCCCATGTTCGCCCCTACGGCCTCGGCGGCACCCACGACATTCGCAACGGCCTGCTCTTACGCGCCGACGTCCACAAGCTCTTCGACGCCGGCTATGTCACCGTGACGCCCGACGCGCGATTCGAGGTCAGCACCCGCCTGAAAACCGACTTCGATAATGGCGTGGTTTATTACGCCATGCACGGCAAGAAAATCCTGCTCCCCGAAGATGTGTCGAAGCGGCCCGACCCCGAACAATTACGGTGGCATAACGAGAAGGTATTTGTTGCGGCGTAAAAGTGTTGGCCGCCGCGCATGCACCATTCCTGCTGAACGGTGAATACAGAGCGTGCACACATTCAGCCTCGGGAAAATCTTTGCACGCCATCACACAGCCAGCATACCCTGACTCAACTCTTTTCGCAGCGCGCGCCAGTGCGGCAAATGATGGTCGAGCAGCGCGTGAAAGCG
>JAGWVZ010000024.1 GCA_018970625.1 Myxococcales bacterium
AATAATCACCGGAATGGGTAAAATCGCCAGCGTCGCAATCATCGGCGAAATCACGAAGAATACCGCTCCCACCGCGAGCAGTGTAGTGGCCACCTGAATCAGGCTGTTGGCGCCACCATTCAGAAAACGTTCCAGCTGGTTGATGTCGTCATTCAGAATCGACACCAGATTACCGCTGCTGCGATCCTCAAACCAGGCCATGTCCAGCTGCTGAACATGGGCCGCAGTCTCAATGCGCAGCTCATGCTGAATCTGTTGCGCCAGATTTCTCCACGCGAGCAGATACAGGTACTCAAAGAGCGACTCGCCCATCCAGATAAACAGCGTCAGCACACCCAGAAGCGTCAGCTGCGCTCCCGGGTCCACCACGCCCAGACCAGCCAGAAAAGACGCCTCGCGGCTCACCACGACATCAATCGCAATGCCAATCAGGATCTCAGGCGCCACGTCGAAGAGCTTGTTGATCACCGAGCAGGCGGATGCCCACGCGATGCGACCCCGGTGGTTCTTCGTGTATCGCAGCAGACGAAGCAGGGTCTGAAACGACGACGGTGCAGACGCAGGCATGAGGAGATTCCGGTAGAGAGCAGACGTGGTGCAAGGTGGTGACCTATGGGCGATGCATCGCAACGTCAACGCAGGACGGTGCAATACCGCAGGCGGGCGGCCCGGCGAGCCAGGTTGATGCGCCGCCACGTCGAAACGATGGCCCACACGGGGGTCCATACAGAGGTCGTGGTGAGTCAGGTGGCCGACACGGGGGTCGGTTCGGAAATCTTCGTGAGAACGGGTGGTTACGTCGGTTCGGTGGCCGACACGGTGGTCGGTTCGGAGGTGGTCGGTTCGGAAATCTTCGTGAGAACGGGTGGTTACGTCGGTTCGGTGGCCGACACGGTGGTCGGTTCGGAGGTGGTTGGTTCGGAAATCTTCGTGAGAACGGGTGGTTACGTTGGTTCGATGGCCGACACGGTGGTCGGCCACTACGGTGTCATTTTTCTCCAATCACAGTGAAAACATATGGTTACGGGTTTGACGGTGGATCGTGTGGTGCGGTGATAGGTCACCTGGCGTGGAGTCTCAGGCCGCTGGGCCTTGCATCGACGGGGCGACCGTCCTAGTCCCCACGCACGTCTCTCGCTCACGCTGTGTCATGACCACCGCCCTGTCGTCATCCTATCCCATTGAGCGCATTCGCGCCGACTTCCCCATTCTGGGACGCACCGTGCACAACGGTGTGCCGCTCGTGTACCTGGACTCGGCCGCGACCAGTCAGAAGCCGCGCGCGGTGGTCGAGCGCATGTCGCAATTCTACTACGAGGAATACGCGACCGTGCGACGCGGTGTGTACTCACTGAGCCAGCATTCGACCGCCCTGTATGAAGGCGTGCGGCGACAGGCGGCGGTGTTTCTGGGCGCCGGGCACCCCGAAGAGATCGTTTATGTACGGGGAGTTACCGAGGGCATGAACCTGCTCGCCACCGCCTGGGGGCGAAAATTCCTGAAAGCCGGCGACGAGGTCATCCTCACCCGCATGGAGCATCACTCCAATATCGTGCCGTGGCAGATGGCCTGTGAAGCGACCGGCGCCACCCTGCGCATGGCCGAAATGTTGCCGTCAGGCGAGCTCGACATGGATAATTTCGCCGCGATGCTCAACCCGCGGACGAAACTCGTCAGCGTCGTGCATGTGTCCAACGGGCTGGGTACCATCAACCCGATCGCAGACATCACCCGACTGGCACATGAGGTAGGCGCGCTGGTGGTCGTGGATGGCGCACAGAGCGCACCCCACCTGCCGATTGATGTGCGCGCCATGGACGCCGACTTCTTCGTGTGTTCGGGCCACAAGATGCTCGGGCCAACCGGAATCGGACTATTGTATGGAAAATTACACCTGTTGCGCGACATGGACCCTTATCAGGGCGGCGGTGAAATGATCGTCCGCGTGACCTTTGGCGGTACCACGTACGAAGAGCCACCCTATCGCTTCGAGGCCGGCACGCCGGCGTTTGCCGAGGTCGTGGGGCTGGGTGCGGCCATGACCTATATGGACGAAATTGGTCGCGAAAATATCGAGGCGTGGGACCAGCATATTCTTCGCTATTGCACCGAACGCATGCAGGAAATACCCGCCATGAAATTCTATGGCACCGCGGCGAATAAATCCGGAATTGTCGCATTTCGGATGGGCGATATTCACCCGTCCGACATCGGAACCATTCTCGACCGCGAGGGCATTTGTATTCGGGTCGGGCAGCACTGCCTGCAGCCCGTCATGGATTATTATCAGGTGCCCGCCACCGCGCGCGCTTCGTTTGGACCCTACACGACCACCGACGACATCGACCGATTCATCGTGGGACTGCGTACCGTGCAGGACCTCATGGGTTGACAGCGGCCTATGGCATTCGCCACTACAGCCCACGGTGGTGCGCGCGCACGACCGTGCACCTGATCATCCAGCTTCTCTCTTTCATTTCCCCGGATGTCGCCGTGTCACTTCGAGAGCGTCAGGACCAGATTGTCACCGAGTTGAACGCGCTGACCGACTGGAAAGAGCGCTACCGTGCAATCATCGCGCGTGGCCGGGCCATGCAGCCATTTCCTGATGACTGGCGCGACGACAAACATCTGGTCAAGGGTTGCCAGTCTCGCGTGTGGCTGCACGCTGAGCTGAAAGACGGGCACCTGTTGCTGCACGGCGACAGCGACGCCGAGATTGTGCGAGGTCTGGTGGCGATTGTGCTGCAGGTCTTTCAGGGGGCCACCCCTGACGAGGCGGTGAGCGCTGACGTCGATTTCGTAGACCGGCTTGGTCTCTCCGAAAACCTGAGCCAGACGCGCGCCAACGGACTCATGGCGATGATCAAACAGATTCGCCTGTACGGGACGGTCTTTCGTGCGCTGGCTGCCACCTCGTCGCCGAAAGCACAGTAAATGACAGGCGTGCACGTGACGCTTGCGGTCACCTTGCTGGTCGGGGTGGCGGTGCTCACGCCCGGCGCGCTGGTCGCAGCAATCGGCGCCGGCGTAGCGTTTCCCAATCTGTTGCGCCGCCTTGCGCGCATGCCAACGCCGACGGAGCGCGGGTTGCAGACGGTGGACGTCACGCTCCCCAATGGCTGCCCCGCCTGGTGGTTGCCTCACGCTACCGCCACTGGCGTCGTGGTGGTCTGCCATGGTCGGTCGCGCCAACGACGCTGGATTTTGCCGCTGATCGAGACCCTGACGCGTCATTATTCGGTGCTCGCGTTCGATTTTCCATCGCACGGCGCCAACCGTCCAGGGCCCACGTCGAACGGCTGGCACGAGTCCCTGAGCGTCGACGCCGCCCTGCAATGGCTGAACGACGAGGGGCTGGGCCCGGTGGTGCTTTACGGCTGCTCCATGGGCGGCGCCGCATGCCTGTTCGCTCTGGGACGTCGCCACCATGCACACGTCGCCGGTGTGATCACAGACGGCACCTACTCGGTGCTGCTGGATGTGTTTGAGCGGGTGCGGCGCCGTGCTCGGCTGCCGCGAGCCGTACAAAAGGGAGTTCACCGGGTGGTCGAGCGAGTGGCACGGTATCGCATCGAGGACGTACGACCAATCGATGTGGTGTCTCGTATTCGGGTGCCCATGTACTTCCTGCACGGCGACCGCGACCCGCTCGCCCACCCGGCCAGCGCACAACGTCTGGCCGATGCCGCAGGCCCGCTGGGCAGGGCGGAGTACTATGCGGGCGGCCACGATGAACCGGCCAACCCGCACATGCAGGCGCTGGTGCTGCGCGCGGCAGCCGACGCTTTTTCGCTGTGGGAACAAACACCTGCACCGCAGGCGTCGCCGGGGTTGTGACGATTTGCAGCAGCGGCGCTGGTGCGCTCTGGCCAGCGGCGGCGCTTCGGGGTACACAGGGCGACCTACTCTCGCGTGACGTTCAGACCGAGGCAAAATGGCACAGTCGCAAGATCCAATGGCAGCGCTCGAATCCATGATGGCCAACGTACCGGGTGGCTCCTACCTGCTGGCCATGTTGAAGAACAACCCCGAAGCGATGCGGGCGCTGGCGTCGATTGACCACAACGACCCGTCGTCGATTCAGAAGAGCATGAAGGTGCTGCTGAGCGCGTTCGGCATTCAGGGGGCGCAGGCCGACGCGATGATGGCGCAGACCATGCAAATGATGCAGAACCCCGCCGAAATGCAGCGTATGGCCGCCATGATGCCCGGCGGAATGCCGGGTGTGGGTGCCATGCCCGGCGCCGGCGCCGCAAAGGGGGCCGTGGTCGATGTACCCTCCACACCAGCGGTAGCTGCACCGGCGAAACGAACCGGGCCGGCGTGGCAGGGGGTTGTGCCCGAGGCGGAGCGCATGCTGGACGAAGGCAATGACCGCAAGGCATTCGAGCGCATGACCACCGTGCTGGATGACCCTTCGGTGGACGCGTTCGACCCCCGCAATCCCGAGTTCGAAGAGCTGTCCGACCTGCTCGGCCTGTACGCACGCGCGGCCAAAGCTCAGGGCCGACAGGTGGCGCTTCGATTTGCCCCGCTTTACTCACGCCTGGCCATGGCCAACAAAGCCGAGGCCTTTCAGGCGCCCGAAGCCAACCCCGCGTTCACACAGTGGTGTGTGGACGTGACGAAGCTCTCCTGACATGTCCACACAGGATATGCCCGATAACGCCTTCATGGGTGCAATGCGGAAGCGTTCGCAGCAAGCGCGACCTCTGCGAATCGCCCGCCCGGGGTACTCGACCATGCTGTCTCTTCGCGCATGCGTGACGTTCGCGCTGCTGTCGGTTCTGACCACCGCCCTGCCAGCCTGCCGAATGGCTGCACCTTCACAGGCGCAGTCTCCACCCGTCAACCCGGCCGAAGCGAGCGCTGCCACGACCGGGCTTCAGGTTGCCGAAGTTCCTGCAACACCCGCGGCCGACAGCCCGAACAATGTCCCCACCACTGCACCAGCCGACGGAAGCGCGGCGGCGCCGACCGCAGCCGGCAGCGCGGCGCCGGCCGTGGAACCATCACCCGACGGACCCTTTGCTGACAGGGTCGCCGAGGCGTGTGAAGCGGCGCCGCCCGGCACCTCGTGTGTGCCCGGCGGGCCGTTCATTCGGGGGGTCGATGTAGACGACCACGCGTGCAATCAGCCCGACATGTTTCCCGAGGCGCCGGGCACAGGCCCTGCCATGACCATCTGGCTGGACACCTTTTACATGGACACGCACGAGGTCACCAACGCCGGGTACGAGGCCTGTGTGGCGGCGCGAGCCTGCGAAGACGCCGGTCCGGCCTATGTGGACTTTGACGCCGACGAGCAGGCCATCACGGGCATCTCGTGGTTTCACGCGGTCGCCTATTGCGAGTGGCGCGGCATGCACCTGCCCACCGAAGCCGAGTGGGAGAAGGCCGCCCGCGGACCCGACGCCGACACCCACCCCTGGGGCAACGCACCCTCGACGTGCGAAAACGCGATCCTCATGGATGCGTCGGGGCGCTCGTGCGGTCGCCAGAAGCGCGGCAATCGCCCCGAAGCCGGGCGCGTGAACGAGGTCGGTGCGCGGCCCGCAGGGCGCTACGGGCTGTACGACATGATGGGGAACGCCGAAGAGTGGGTCGCAGACTGGTGGTCGGCTGACTACGCGGCGTGCGGAGACGCCTGCGCCGGCGCAAACCCGCGCGGACCCTGCGATGGTGCACTGGAATGCGACGGCCACACACGCCGCGTGGTGCGTGGAGGGTCGTGGTACTGGGAAGCCGGCCACTCCACCGGCTACCACCGGCGCCGTCACTTCCCTGCCAACGCCCAGCCCAATTTTCATCACTTTGGCTTTCGGTGCGCGGCCTCCATGCAAGAGGCGCGCGCTCTGGCCGCTGAAGGCACAGAACCGCTCGACGGGAACACCGCCGACGAATAAGTGTCTGCACATGAATCGATCGTGCTCCGTGCGCGTTATTTGGCTTATCTGACTGGTTTATTACCGCCCGGCGTCGTGTCATGGCCCGATTTCGCTCTGCCACAACCCCCATTCTGCGGCGCGACCGCGACCGTCTGGCACTGCTCCGCAAGGCAGGGCGGTGGTTGCTTCAGGCGATGGCTGGCGCGACCGTGTTGCTGCTGGTGGCCGGCGCGACGGCCATGGCGATCTGGCCGCCCATCAACGATGTCACCACAGGCCAGACCCCTGAATACCCCGACCTGCAGCCCCGGGCGTACACCTTCAGCCGCGACCGGGTGTTCTATGCGGTGCTTGAGTGCATCGAGGCCGACGACCGCATGGCCGCCGTATCGTCCGATCTCGCCACCGGCGTCGTCGAAGCCGAGGCGCAGACGCTGTCGCGCACGTTCACCGACGACGTCACCATCCGCGTAGAGCCCAACGGCGACGGTGGCGCGATCGTCTTCGTGCGTAGCCGCAGTCGTGTGGGGCGCGCCGACTTCGGCCAGAACGCGCGCACCATTCAGCGACTCTACACAGCGCTCGACGAGCGGTTAGGTACCGCAACCCCCTGACAATCACCGTGTTTGTCCTACACAAACGGTGTATGTACGCGATCTGCCTTAGTTTTCAGGGGATTTGATCCGGGGTCTCAGATCCGTATGGTGCTTCGCCATGCACCTGCTTGCCCCCTTGATTCCAACACTTCGAACCGTCGATGACTGCCTGCGGGCGGCCGTTCGCAGCCCGATCATGCGCCGTTGGGCGTGGCTCGCCACCGCGCTTTGTCTGATTGGCGGCTCGGCTTCGCTGCTGTCAGCCGACACGCCACCCCTTCATTCGCTTGAGCCGGTGACCCTTCAGTTTCGGCCGCTGACCTTCGACAAGTCGGTCCCCGATGGCAAACCCGTCGTGGCAGAACCCGAGCGGCCGCCATCTCTCGACGAGCTGGTGCATCTGATCACGGCGCTTCAACGCACCGAGCACATACGGGCCAACCCCAAACGCAACCGCGAGATCGCTGCCGCCATCCTGAACTCGACAGCCCGCTGGCCACTGTCACCCATCGACCTCCTCGCGCTTGGCTGGATTGAATCTCGACTTCGCCCCGACGCGCGCAGTGGCTCGGGCGCCTGCGGTATGTTCCAGCAGCTGCCTCGTTATGCTCGCCCATTCACGGTGGGCTGCGAACGACTGTCGCATCCCGCGCTCTCGGCGTGGCATGCCGGCGCGTTTATTCAGGCCTACCAGCGCCGATGGGGCGCGCACTGGGTGTGCCACTACAACGGCGGCATGATCTGTGGCCCTCGCGCGATTCAGTACGCCATGCGTTACCACGAGGTGCACCATACGCTCGAAAAGGAGCTCGTACGGCTGCGGCACCCCGAAGCGGAACAGACGATGATCGCCGTTCAGCAACGCGCAGAATCCACCGGCGGCGGAAAGCAGTAGACCCGGTTCGGCATCGCGCTGAAAGGGACGCATCTGAGCCCGTGGTCGGCGTGCGCCCCGCCGGTTTGGAGTGCACCTGGACGGGGCGTACCGCCGCCCTGCAAAAGCGTTCGGAACACGAGAGGACTTTTCAGGGCGGTGTGCGACCAAACTGCTGCGCCAACGCCAGCATGGCCGGATGCTCGGCGTGCACCTCGAGCATGGCGTCCCAGACCTGATCGGCCTGCGCGGCGCCGGCCGGCCCCAGAGACGACCAGTACAGCAGCGCCAGCGACTGCGCGCGCAACGACTGCGGCGAAGCATCGATAAGTCGCTGAATTTCATCACCAATCTGCTGCATGGGCCGCGGTCGGCCGGCCGCCTGCGCGATCGCTTGCGCGATTGACTCCATGGGCAACAGAGGATGCAAAAGCCGGAACGAGAGCGGCTGCAGCGCCGGGTAGCGGTCGCGGCGCAACCATATGACCGCCTGTTCGGACCAGTACACCATCATCCACTCGGACCGCTGCGCCAGAAAGCCGTGTGTCTCTCGGCCGGGCGTGTTGTCGGCGAGCACCCAGTCGGGGTTGTATCGAGCTATCCAGGCGTCGAACGCGGCAGGATCGAACTGCGCGCGCGTCGTTTCTTCTACAAATTCAACTGGATACACGGTGTCATGGCGCCCGTCGACGGCGGCACGGAATCGAGGCGCCGCGCTCGTTGAACCGTCGTCTGCGAGGCGACCATCCCAGAGCACCCAGCCGCCGTACACAAAAGCGTTCAACACCCGATCGCCGAGCTGATGTTCACGGGCAAAGGCAAGCGCGCCGTCGGGAAATCGATTGGGCACCGGCCCCATTCCGGGGTCGTGCATGCGCAGCACGAACGCACCACTGACGCCAGCAACGCCGAGCGCCAGAGCGAGCAGGCCCGGAGCGACGATGCGCGGCAGGCTCCAGGTGCTGAGTACCCGAGCCAGCAGCATCGCCGCAAACAGTGTCGCCAGCCCAACATGGCGAACGGCGGTCGTGGCCTGCCAGAACAACAAACCGGCCACCGCCACATGCCACAGGTGAACGCTGGGAGGTTGCGCGGCACGGGCGCATCGAATCCCGTCTACGACAACCACACAAGCAGCCAGCGCGATCAACACACAGGGCAATGGATAGTGCTCCATCGCAACCGCGAGCGTCAGAGGTTGCCACTCAGACACACTCGCGCGAAGTGCCGCATTGCCATTCAACGAAAAAGCGGTCGCATAAAGCGCGGTGCCATTCACAGTGGCCAACCCTGACAACCAGGCCAGCAGGGCGGCGGTCGCAGCGGGCAGCAGCGCTCTGGCCGGCAGCACCCCTCCGGTAAAGCGCTGCAGGGACGTTGGCGCGATCACCCGCAAGACGCTCCAGCCAGCGGCGCCGGTCAGCAGCAGCACGCCCAGCACGGCGCCACGGTGCACGTGCATCCAGACGGCGACGGTGGCTGCGGCAGCCAGCCACAGGCGCCAGCCATGCGTCGAAGTCTCATGCGCGGCATCGTCGGGTGCATGCAGACGCACGAGAAATGCAAACAACCATGCGGCACACAACGTGCCACACATCAACGGGCGAGGGATAAACTGACTGACCGTCGCCACGAGCAGGAACGATGCAACGGCGGTCCATACGAGCGGGTGTTGCGCGGCTTTTGAGCCTGTCGCGTATCGGATCGCCAGCGCAACACCAACGGCGCAGCTCGTGCGCAACATCTGGGTGCCCGCATCGCCCGCAAGAGCGTATGCCAGCCAGAGCAGCACCTGCGAACCCGCGTCGAGGTAGTGGATGGGCGCGTCGGCCCAGGTCCACGAGAACAGATCATGCGCCGGCACAAGGCCCGTCTGCACCATGTACTGCCCCATGCGCAGATGCCACCAGGTGTCCCAGTCGCCGATCTGTTGCCACGTCACCAACACAGCCGTGCACGCGAGCCCGAGAACGGCCAGTGCCGTCGCCACTCGGTCGTAAGGTGCTGGATTAGTTGCGCTCATGGACCGGCGTGACATACAGGCAGGCGAGATGGACGGTCGCCCTGAATACGGGAGCACGACGTGTCGTCTGTGGGCAGTTGGCGCAGCTTGGGAAGGCCCGCCTGCCTTGTCAAGTCTGCACATTTGATGTTGATTCCGTAGTTTGCGCCGTATGTCGCGAAGCATGACGCCGGCGAGTCAGCCCCCGATGGTCATATGCTGATACAGAAGTACTGGTTTCGTTTAGCCTTCTCGATGGTCGCGGCGGGCGCCGCCCCGACGGCGGCAGTCGCTCAGCCGTCCTTCGTCGAGTCGTTCTATGTGTCGGCCACGTCTGAGGCGACCGATGACGACCTGGAGCAGGGCCTGTCCCGCTGCGCCCGAAGCTTCGCCGACGCGCTGAACCAGTCGCGGCAATACATTGAACGCAACGGACCCGAAGTCGCCAGTGTGGTGTCGGGGTGTGTCGAGAACGTCGCCGACCCGACCACACAGCGTGCGTGTGATTTGGCGGCGGCGTCGAGCTCGGTCGATTACATCCTGATGGTCGATGCGCTGCAGGTGAGCAACGGCTGGCTCTTTGAAGCCCGCGCGGTCAGCCCTACGCAGAACGGCACCGTGTGGTCGGCCGACCAGGTGGTGGACTCGCAGTCCGACTTCGTGCTGTCTGCCCGGCAGGGTTGCCGTGAGCTGGCCCAGAACTTCTTGTGCACCCGCAACAACGTGTGCGCGACCGCAGCCACGGCGGCCGCTGACCGTTCCACGCTGCGGCTGGACGCATCACTGCCCACCGTGGCCACCGTGTATGTGGATGGTGTCGCCGTAGGCAACTCTACACAGGCCGAGTTTGCGCTGACGCCCGGCACGAAGCGCATCGAGCTTCGCGCCCCGGGATACGCCGTTCTGGAGCGCACGGTAGAGTTGGTTGCCGGGCAGACCCTCGCGCTGAATGACGTCGTGATGGAGGCCCTGCCGGCCACGGCCTCGGTCGCCTGTAATGTTCGCGACGCGCAAATCAGCGTCAACGGACAGATCGTGGCCAGCACGGCGCTGGGTCAGTTTGTTCCTGTGACCATCCCGATTGGCGCTTCTACCCTGTCGGTGCAGGCGCCCGGCTACAACACGTGGGAGATCCAGCTGGCCGCCACGCCGGGCGCCGATCTGCAGCTGGAGGTCGAGCTGACACCCGGCAGCGGCGTGCAAACCGGTGTCGTCACCTCGCAGAGCATCGCGTCGGTGCCGGGTACCGACGTCTCTGGGCTGCCTGCCGGGACCAACGGCAGTGCCGCAACCGCAGCGATCGATCCGTCACAGGGGCCCACGGGCGTCGGCGGCTTCTCAGACAGCCTGTCGCTCTACGCCAGCACCGCAGGCGCGCTGCAGCAGGGCGACGTGCAGCTGAACTCGGGTGAGTTCTACGACGAGTATTTCTACATGTCGTACGGCAACGAACCGCTGTCTCTGCGCGCTGCATCCACTGAGTTCGACACCTACCTGATGATCCGCGGACCCGGCGATTTCACCATCGACAACGACGACTACGACATCGCGCAGGGAACCAACGCCGGCATCGACATTGTGCTGCCCAACCCGGGCGAATACCGCATCATGGTCACCTCCTATCGGCCGGGTGAGGTCGGTTCCTACACGTTGAGCGTTGCCCCCGGCGTACCGCCCGCTACCCAGACTCCCGTTACGCCGCCCACCGTCGGCAACCAGTTCAACGGCTCGGGTACAGGGCATGGTTCGCTCGAGTCAGGCGACGCCACGCTGAACTCGGGAGAGTTCAGCGACACGTGGATCTACCAGTCGAGTGGCAACGAGTTCGCCTCGTTGCACGCCTTGTCCACCGAGTTTGACACCTACCTCATGGTACGTGGTCCGAACGGTTTCACCATGGACAACGACGACTTCGACACCGCGCAGAGCCTGAACGCAGGCCTGGAGTTCGAGATGCTCGCGCCCGGAGAGTATCGATTCATCGTCACCTCGTACCAGCCAGGCGAAATCGGCGCCTATGCGCTCGATTTCACAACGCGCAGCCTGGTACCGGCCACCACGGGATACAACCAGCAGACGCAGCCGGTCGGCGGTACGCCGGGTGGCTATCAGGTCATTCCGGTACAGCCCTCCATGCGTGCCACACAGCTGTCCGGCGAGGCCGGTGGCAACGTCTCTGGCTCTGACGTCACGGACGGCCAGTGCCTGGGATTCTTCAACGGCTCTGCCAACGCTCAGCTTCAGGTCAATCAGTACACCGACCTGCGCATCTTCGCCGAGTCATCTGCCGACACCACCCTGCTCCTGGTCGATGACGCAGGCAACGTCTATTGCGACGATGACTCCCACGGAAACCTGAACCCACGACTGGATGTGTCGCTGCGTCCGGGCATCTACGATGTCTTCGTTGGCACCTACGCAGCGGGAACCTACGGCGCCTACCTGCTGACGGTCCAACCCCTCTGAGTGTTCGCGGAAACACGACCTTACGACGCCCTGAATGGCTCCGTCGTCGTTACAAACTGCTACAAAGCTCATACAAACCGACCACAGACACTTCTCTGGCCGGTGTTATGGTTGCACACATGGTCGATATCGGATTTCACCGATACCGAATCTCTTCACACAAGGAGTCAGCCATGTCGACCGAATCCCCAGACAAAACGACCTCCGTGGTACCCCGCCATCGCCGCCTCATCAGGCTCCTGTTGGGTCTGTTGTTCGCCGCCAGCTGCGCCGTTCCCGTTCTTGCGCAGCAGCACGACGAACGCGAGCCCCGCGAAAATCACCCCCGGATGCTCGACGAATTCGACGCTGACAGCGACGGCACGGTGTCCACCACGGAGTTCACCACACGGACTCAGGCGCGCTTTGCCGAGCTCGACGCCAACGGCGACGCGCAAGTGACCACCGCCGAGCTGGTCGCGCACTTCGACGGCGAGCAGCTGCCTGTGCAAGCCCTGCGGCGCTTCAACCACGCCGACGCCGACGGCGACGGCACCGTCACACAGTCCGAGTTCGAAACAGCCTCGACGCAGCTCTTCGCGCGACTGGATCAGGACGCCGACGGCATCGTCACCCCCGACGAAGCGCGCGACGGCAGGCAAGCCATGCGCGACGAAGCGCGGCAACGCATGCAGGAACGCTCCAGCGATGACGGTCCCGGACGCGGACACGGACGGGGACGCGGTCAACAGGGCCCATCCGGCAACTCGGAAGCAACACCCTGAACAGAACGGTGGCGGGTTCGCGTTGCATCGCACCCCGGGCCCGCGCTATGTCACCGCGGCTCTCCCAACCGCATGGTGGCCTTCATGTCAGCTCGTTCCATGACACCCACGACCAGCGTCGACCGCCGAACCCAACGCCGCAACACACGTCGCCCGCGACCGGCGTTCCATCTTGCGCTCGGCCTTCTGTTGCTGACCAGCGCCGCCTGCCAGCCTGCCGCTCCCACGCCTGAGACTGGCTCTGCGCCGGTGCAACCAGAAGCCGCAGCACCCACTCCACCGAGTGTCGCCACAACCATCGAAGCAGCAGGAACCAGCGCTCCCACCATCATCTCGGTAACGGCAGAACTCGACGGCCCCATCTTTGTAGATGGCGTGCGCGCAGCCGCTTCCACACCGCTGGAAGCGCACCGGGTCGTCACCGGACGTCACGACGTGCAGGTGGTTGGTCCCAACGCCGCCTGGCTATCGCAACCCACTGTCATGCTCGCACGAGAAGGTGTGCACTCCCGCATGCACCTTCGCAATCAGGCGCAGCGCACCGCCCTGAATATTCAGGAGATTCCCTGGGAAGGCCCGGGCGAGCTCGGCCCCATGAACACCATGGCCGGCGTGCCCCAGTTTCCACCCGGTGTGGACTGGACCACGGGCATCCCCAACGCCATGCTGCCCACGCCCGTCGAAGGCTCAGCCCCACCCGAAATCGCCACCGTAAACCTGCCCGGCGACCCGGCCCCCTTTGTACTCAACTGGCCTTCGGCCGCTTCGCAGGGCGGCGGTACGCCCGAAGGCAGCGGAAACAATCCCACCGAAGCGTCCGCAGACAACGGCGTTCCGAATCACGCTGCCGAAGCATCGGGCAACGCTGCGCCAGCTCCGCTCGAGCCGGGTGAAGCATCAGCCACCGCGCCAGCCGCCGAGGGTTCCGTCGCTCCAACCCAGGCGGCGGCCGCCGCGCCTGCTGTTGAAGGCTCGGCCAACACACCCGCCGACGGCTCTGCGCCCGCCAACGGTTCTGCGCCCGCCGTGGCAGAGGCTTCGGCCGCCGCACCCGCACCCCCGGTCGCGCTTCCCGCCGACCTTCCGGTACTAAATGTCTGGCTGGTAGATCCGCGGCAACCGGCCAACGCCGAGCGCACGCGCATGTATGTAACGTCGCGCCCGGCTGGCGTGGTGTACATCAACAACGTATCAACCGG
Source organism: Myxococcales bacterium (assembly GCA_018970625.1). Next base: position 13,793 of record JAGWVZ010000024.1, read on the forward strand.
CCGCATGACGCCGGTGCTTATGGATATCGAACCCGGCGAAGTCAGCCTGCAGGTGCTGTACGAAAATGGAGAATTATCGAAATCCCTGCCGGTCAACTCGAACGCCGGTCAGGGCCGCGCCGTATATTTCATTGGGCCGCTGGATTTCGCGCTGCGTTGAGTCCTGTATTTTGCACAATGCCAGAAACACTGCGGACGGCCGTTATCCAGGCGCTGAAACAATTCAGCTACCGATAAATACGAATATTACCGAACCAGTTACGCCCTGAAAATCATTCCGTAAAACAATGAGTTTCAGGAAACACTGGCGGGGTCGAGCTCCGAAATACCCAGACGCGCAAAGAGTGCGGCGTCGCGGTCGGCTTCGGGATTTGGGGTGGTCAGCAGTTTCGGGCCGAAAAATACTGAATTTGCGCCAGCGAAATAACACAGCGCCTGCAGCTCATCGCTCATGGTTTCGCGGCCTGCGCTCAGGCGCACGTACGATTCCGGCATCAGCAGGCGGGCCATGGCGATGGTGCGCACAAATTCGATGGAATCAAAGTCGCCCACGCCGTGCAGCGGGGTACCGGCGACCTGCACGAGCAGGTTGATGGGCACGCTCTCGGGGTGCTCCGGCAGGTTGGCGAGGGTGCGCAGCATTTCGACGCGGTCCAGGCGGGATTCGCCCATGCCGACGATGCCGCCGCAGCAGACGTTGATGCCGGCGTCGCGCACGGCCTGAAGGGTGTTCAGGCGGTCTTCGAAGGTACGGGTGGTGATGATCTGCCCGTAGAACTCCTTCGAGGTGTCGATGTTGTGGTTGTAGTAGTCCAGCCCGGCCTCTTTCAGGGCGGCGGCCTGTTCGGGCTCGAGCATGCCGAGCGTGGCGCAGGTCTCCATGCCGAGGGCGCGTACGCCGCGGACCATGTCGAGCACCTGGTCGAACTGCTTGCCGCGGGGGTTACGCCAGGCGGCGCCCATGCAGTAGCGGGTGGCACCCTGGTCGCGGGCTTCGCGTGCGCCGGCGAGCACCTTTTCGACATCCATGAGCTTTTCGTTCTTGAGCCCGGTGTCGAAGTGCGCGCTTTGTGGGCAGTATTTGCAGTCTTCGGGGCAGGCGCCGGTCTTCACGGACAGCAGCGTACACTTCTGCACGGCGTTGGCGGGCCAGCAGCGGCGGTGTACGGAGTGGGCGGCGAAGAGCAGGTCGTTGAACGGCATCTCCCAGAGCTCCAGCACCTCGGGTGTCGTCCAGTCGTGACGAAGCGCCAGAAATCGGTCGGGAGTATCGAGGAGAGCATTCATCGGGGCGTTCCGGGGGCCGGGGCTGCGTGGACGGGTGCGTGGTTAGCGCGGTGATGGGTGAAGGGCAAGAGGTCGTAGTGCGCGATGAACGTCATGTGCGCGAAGGACGCCATCAGCGGGGCAACGAGGCACATAAACCTTTGATGTAAATAAGGAAATGGCCGACACGGTGGTCGGCCGCTACGGTCGTTGGGTCAACCGTGTCGGAAGGCACGAAGGGGTAACGCGAACAGAACAAGCACATAACCCGTTGATGTAAATAAGGAAATGGCCGACACGGTGGTCGGCCACTACGGTCATGGGGTCAACGCCGGTGGTATGAACGAACGGGCCCGGGAAAGCCCTGACCCCAGCCCATGCGGTGTGCGACTGATTACACCGCCGCCCTGCGCGCCAGCTCGGCGCGGACTTCGTCGGGGGTGGCGGGTTCGCGGCCGGCGGCGCGGGCGACTTTGACGAGCTCTTCAATGAGCTGGCCGTTGCCGGTCGTGCGGGAGCCGTCGGGCAGATAGAAGGTGTCTTCGACGCCGGTGCGGAGGTTGCCGCCGAGCTCGGCCGAGCGGCGGTGCAGCGCCCAGACCTCTTCGCGGCCGATGGCGATGGTTTGCCAGGCGGCGCCTTCGGGGAGCTCGTCGACCAGCAGCGGCAGCCACTCGGGTTTGGCGGGCATGCCCGATGCGACGCCCATGACGAACGAGACCGAATAAGGCGGCTTCAGAATGCCATTGCGGCGGAACATATCGATGCTGCGCACGATGCCGGTGTCGAAGCACTCGCACTCGGGCACGACGTTCAAGTCGTTCATTTCCTTCAGGAAACGCTCGATCTTGTCGACGGTGTTCGAGAACAGGAGCGGGGGCCAGGCCCACTGGCCGTCGCTGCGCAGCTTCAGGTAATTCAGCGAGCCCGCGTTCATGGCGGCCATTTCGGGGCGTACGCGGCGAAGGCACTCCACCGGGCCCGAGATGTCGTCGTCCATGACGCCAGTGGTCAGGTTTAGCACCACGCCGGGGCAGCGCGCGCGAATGGCGTCGCAGATGGCCCCGGCGACATCGGGGTCCCAGGTGGGCAGGTGGCCCATGCCGGGTTCCTGCATGCGAAAGTGGATGTGCATGATGGACGCGCCGGCAATAAAGGCCTCGTGCGCGGATTGCGCCATCTCTTCGGGAGTGACGGGCACCGGATGCTGCTTCGGGTTGGTCAAGACGCCTGTAAGTGCACAGGATACAATGACTTTATCGGGGGACATCGCGTTCTCCGTATCGCAGCGGCGCTCGGCCAGACCAAGGTGAGCAAACACTCACCGCCGGTATCACGGCGTGAATCCGAGCGCAACGCCGGACGATGAGCACGTCACACTGGACATTGCCCGCCGATTCCTGAATGCCATGACGACCTGCCTCTTTCCCTGTTGCTGACATGTTTGAAGGCTTGCAACCCGCCCATTTTGTCGTCTTTGCAGCGATTCTGGCGATCGTGGTGTGGTCATTCTGGGGTGTCGTCGGCAACAGCCTGCGACGTATGCGCATGCGCAAGGCCATGGAGTCCATGGGTGCCACGGCAGCGGTAGCCGAGCTGAGCGCGGGAGAGCTGGCGTGGTCGCTGGGTGGTCGGCGCTGGACGTTTCGGCAGCCGCGATACGGCGGGTATGTACAGCTGCTGGCCGAGCGACTTGTGGGCAGAAAAGCGGTTGGTGACGAAAGCGGGGCGGTGTTGGATTTCGAGCCGGATTACGCGTTCGCGTACGAACCGATAACTGGACCTGCAGACTGGGGCTGCACGGGGATCGCCTCCTGGAAATCTGACGAATTTAGCGCAGAGATGGTTGCGGGCACCGAAGATGCGAAGGATTTTTATGTATCCGTTTCGGATTATTTGTTTGAGTCGTGTCTGTCTCTGACCAACGGCCTGGCCATCGATTTTACGCGCGATTCCCTTCATGCGCTGGGGGTGGGGCACG
>JAGWVZ010000584.1 GCA_018970625.1 Myxococcales bacterium
TCGTGTCGCTACGATAGTTGGTGATGCCGCCGCGGAAGTTGTCGACTTCGTCGAGCCAGTACTCCCCCTCGAACGGCCACAATTGCCAGTCCTGTGCCAGAACGAATACGCTGGAGCCTGCCTCGCCACCGCCCTGACCTTCCATCGTGGCATCGATGATCTGGATGCGTGACGTGGAAATCTCAATGCCGACGGTCTGCGCGTGCAAATTCCACTCATCCAGCTCCTGAGCAAAGGAACGAACGAGCATGGAGATTTCAAGACCGGCTTCAATCTCTTTGGTCTGCAAATCAGATGCCAGCTGAGTGTCAGCCTGCTGACCGAACGTACCCAGCGAAGCGGCGTCGGTTGCCAGGAGCGCACTCTCCATCCGAAGCTGGCCCATGAACTCCAGACGGTTCAGGAACTCGGCCTGTGAAAGAACGTAGCGCACGGTCTCCAGCGGCAAAGCGATCGGGTCATTGGTACCGAGCGAGTCATAGTACCCGGTCATCGCGTTCCAGTAGTCCGGGGGTGTCGCGGTCGCGATGAACGCGTTGGTCTCCTCACGGATCGGATCCACGATGTCGTGGTAGGTCAACAGCGTATCTTCGGCCTCATCCAGATTGCAGATCGCCAGATAGGCCGCTGCCTCGACCACATAAAGGTCAGGCCAGAACCGAACAGCATAATACGGGCTGTGCAACGAGTGCACAGCGCCGAGCATACGCTCCCAGTCCTGCTTCATGAAATACGCCCACATCGTCTCGAACATCGCACGAGGATGACGGAACGACGAGTCTTCTACCTTCTGGTAGTAATAGAGTGCGGCATCGTACTGCCCGACCTCGTACGCGATACGAGCGAGCGCAAGGTATGCCAGCTCCATCACTTCAGAGTTGCCCGTCTCGGAGGCGCGACGAATGGCGGCTTCAAACTGACCGTAGGCGTCCTGATTGCGTTGCTCATTCAACAACATGGACGCAGCCAGATAGTGCGCCTTTGCCTTATCGGGCGAGCCGTCGCTGATGTTATTGAACAGCGTGATGGCGCGCGTCGAGTCGTTGTACTGCCAGAAATAGCGACCGAGGAAGAAGTTGAACTCGTCCTGAAAGGACTGACTCAATCCACTGATCGGGAATGTGCCCAGTTCTTCGAATCGCGGATCCAGAAACTGGGCGTCATTCGAGACGTCTACCAGAATACCGAACATCTCTTCAAAGTGAGGCTGCGACGGTCCGGCGAGGACCGCTTCCAGCGCTCGCGACCGAATGACGTAGCGATAATCGCGCGCATGCATCGCACGAACAAACCCGCACAGGGCCTCATAATACTCGGCAGACGAAGGCAGGGCGCCCGAGCTGGTCAGGAACTCGTTGTATGCAGCGGCAGCCTCGGTGTAGCGCCCCTGATCAAACGCACGGTCCGCTGTAGCCAGGCCCTGAAACGCCCCGGTCATCTGCTGATTCTGGGCCTGTTCTGCAGCAATACGCTGACGCATGGCGGCAGCTTCGGCTTCCAGCCGCTCCTGCTCCATACGCAGCCGCTCCTGCTCCAGCTGTTGCTGACGCTGCATTTCCGCATCCAGGCTCGGCCCCACACCAGGAATGGCAGGTCCTACGCCCGGAACAGCAGCACCAGGAGTGCAACCGCCCGCGATCCGAATGCACAGCTCATCCAGAACGGGCTGCGCGACGCCTGCCGCGCGGAGCTCGTCTACTTCGGCCGGTGTGAGTGTGACCGGGTCAGTGGACGCTCGAATCACCTGCACCATGAGGTCAGGGGACAACCCCGAACTCTGAAGGCGCAGCACGTCATCCTTGTTCAACGCCCAGGCGGACGATGCGGAAACGAGCATTGCCACGGTCAGCAATGCGGTCGCCGTACGCCTGATGTGGCGGGTTGTCGCCGAGTTGTGCTTCATGTTCATCGTAGCGGTAAACGGGGATTACCCGGTCTTGGTCACAGAGAGATGAAAACGGGCTACCGGTGCATCAATCAGAAAAAGACGCTCGCGCCCAGGCTGAGCTCTGACGGCAGGGTCACGCCACCGCTGTCTTTCTGAAAGATGTACTGACGGTAGTCGATGCGCAGCGCGAAGCGCTGGCTGAAGTGCAGGTTCCAGCCGGTGGCCAGGTTCACCTCGGGTTTGATCTCCGTCTGCGTCGTCTGCAGGTCGTTCTCGAGCGGGCTTCGCGCCGCGACAACGCCTACACCACCGCCGAAATACCAGTCGAAGTGAGCCAGCTTACGACCTACCAGCGAGAACTTGCCGTAGATGGGCGAATAGAGCACCGCGAGGTTGCCGCGCCCGATCTGCTCATCGCGCAGATAAACATCTACGTTACCCCGGTCGCCGAGGAACGTGGCAAGGTCACTCTCTGAGCGAATCGGTCCGATGAACGAACCCGCCAGCTCAAGAGCCAGATTATTGCTGAACCAGTAACCAGCGCGCAAACCGACCGGGAAGTAACGCAGAAACGGGTCATTCGGAATGGCACCGAAGAACAGCGTCAACTGAAAGTCACCATCGGTCTCGTACAGGCGGCGCTGGATCACGCGAATGCCGCGACGATCCGCCCAGAATGCATCAAGATCGCCTTCTTCGGTCGGGACTTCAGCAGAATCTGCACCCGTCGTTTCCTGCGCAGCGGCGTACTGTGCCCCGCCTACAAGCGCTGCCAGCGTCACCAGCAGCACCCCTGTCCAACGCAACACCTTCATTCTGAGCCTCTATGGTTCAATGGGTGACAATCAAAATCGCATAAACAAT
>JAGWVZ010000585.1 GCA_018970625.1 Myxococcales bacterium
ACCAGCTGGCCGTCGATTCGGAGTGCGAGCAGGTCGCCTGCGCCAAAGTCTTCGAGCCCGAGGACCTCGCCGATGAAGGCTCCGTCCGTCGATACAGCCTTCAACCCTTCGAGTTGAAAGCTGTAAAACTCGCCCTCGGCGAGCGGCGGAATGAGGGACGACTCGATCCAGACTTCGGCGTCTGTCAAGGTCTGGGCCTGGTCGCGAGTGGTCACTCCCTCCAGCGTCACGATCCATCCGCCCGGCTTTCCGTGACACGCCGAGACGCGAACCGTAGACGCCGGCGCGGCTCCGCGCACGAGCCGCATGACCCTGATGTGAGGAACGACGCCGCTCTGCGCAAAGTAGGGGTGCAAAGTCACCTGACCGCGCACGCCGTGTGGTCTTCCGATTCGCCCATAACGAATGAAAGCCGAGGCCGCTTCAGGCATCCTGCAATTCGATTTGAACGGATGCACCAACCCGACGCGCCGCGTACTCGACGATCGTCCGGATGGAGCGAATGGTCTCACCACCGCGCCCAATCAATCTGCCGCCGTCTTCCGGGGAAACACGCAGCGTGAGGATCGCTGTCGTCTCACGCATCCTGCTCGTGATGGTGAGGTCATCGGGCTGCGACAGGAGCGGAGCAACAAGTCTCTCCACAACCTCTGCCATGTCGACGGTGTGAGCTGTCATACGTAATTCCGTAACGTGTGATGCGTTGTCGAAACGCCCGCCCGAGAGCCAGAGCGTGCACGACGTCGGCAAACGGTCGGTGTCACCCTTGCAGACCTCGTCGTAACCGGATCACTCGCCGGCGGGCGCCTGAGAAGCGACCTGATCGACGGTGCGAGCATTCAGCGCTGCGCGACGCGCTTCGTCCCTACGAGCACGGTTGGTCTCGGTGAACTGAGCGATGGTCACACCACGGCCTTCGCGAAACTTCTTGAGAAGCTGCTCGACTGACTCGCTGGGCGAGGCGCCCTGAGAAATCCACCAGTCAACCCGCTCGATGTTGAAGTCGATAACGTTCGGCTCCACCAGAGGATTGTAGGTACCGAGGATTTCGTTGTGCCGACCGTCTCGCTTGTTGCGCTTGTCGGTAGCAACCAGTCGGTAAAAGGGGGCTTTCTTGGAGCCGTGACGCTGAAGGCGAATACGAATCATGCGATGTTTCCAGGGCGACGGGGTCGCATCAGAGGCTCCCCGCGGGGAGACAGGTCCGACTTTGAGTTCCGGCCGGGGCCGGCTGAAGGCAAGGGGCCGCAGCTTTAGAGTGATTCGTGGAACACTGTCAAGCGCAACCCTCGTGCGTCCGTCGTTCGCCACGCCAACCAGCTCCCCAGACGCTCTCGATTGCCGCACGAAGCGCGAGGCATTGCCGATGCGCACGGCAGGGCTTGCTTGACGCATGCCTCACAAACGCCATCACCCGGGCACGCTCGTGTTCCATCATGTACCCGTGCCGAGTCAGACACGCGAACACTTCACTCCCCACCTCATGCTGCTCAGGGTGTCTCGTTCCCGACACGAGCGCATTGCATCGCCACCGTTTGTGGATAGTCTACCGCCCTGCCCCTGCCCCTGGTGAATCGTGACCGATACCGTCAAAGCCCAGCGCACCCGTTGTTCGTTCTGTGGAAAGGACGCCCGAGAAGTCGTGCGCATGATCGCCGGTCCGGGCGGCGTGCACATCTGCAACGAGTGCGTTCGCCTGTGCCGAAACATCATCTCGGACGATGCGCCGGCCGCAGGAACAGAACGGTCGAGCCTGGAAGGCATGCGGCCCTCTGCAATCCGTGGGTATCTCGACGAACACATCATCGGACAGGACCGGGCCAAGACCGTTCTGTCGGTCGCGGTGTACAACCATTTCAAGCGTATTCGCGATGGTGCCGCCAGCAGCGAACAGGATGTGGAGCTCGCCAAGGGAAACATCCTGATGATCGGCCCGACCGGTTCGGGGAAGACGCTGCTCGCAAAAACCCTCGCCAGACGGCTCGGGGTGCCATTCACGATGGCCGACGCGACCAGCCTTACGGAAGCCGGTTATGTTGGCGAGGACGTGGAGAGCATCGTCAAGAACCTCTGGCTGCAGGCCAATCGCGACCCCGAGCTCGCAGGCAAGGGCATCGTCTGCATTGATGAGGTCGATAAAATCTCCAGAGGCGGCAGCTCGCCAGCCTCGGTGCGTGATGTCGGCGGTGAAGGTGTCCAGCAGGCGTTGCTCAAGATCGTCGAGAGCCAGAAAGTCATGATCCCGCCGGATCCCAATCGTGGCCGCCCGCAGCAGGACCTCATCACGATCGACACTGCAAATGTACTGTTCATCTGCTGCGGTGCCTTTCAGGGCCTCGAGGAGATCATCCGGCGCCGCGTGGCGCGCTCGCGCATCGGCTTCGGTGCCGACTTCTCCTCCGCCCGACAGGATCGTTCGGCGCTGCTGCAGCAGGTTCGCTCCGAAGACCTGATCCGGTTCGGACTGATCCCGGAGTTCGTGGGTCGCCTCCCCGTGATCGTCACGCTGGACGAGCTCGACGAACGCAGCCTTGTCGAGATCCTCTGGAAACCGAGGAACTCACTTGTGCGTCAGTATCGACGGCTCTTCGAGCTGGAAGGGGTCAAGCTGAAGTTTCACCATGAAGCCATGACCGCAATCGTTGCGGAAGGCATTCAGCGTGGTACCGGAGCGCGAGGGCTGCGCGCCATTCTGGAGTCCGTCATGCTTGACGTAATGTACGATCTGCCGAGCCTGTCGGGCGTGCGGG
>JAGWVZ010000586.1 GCA_018970625.1 Myxococcales bacterium
CGCACTCAAACCTAACCTTCCGCCGCCCTGCGCATCTCCCGCATTTTCAGGCGCGCGTCGCGTCGCATCGCGGCTTCCTGCCAACGGCGTTCGGCGCCATCGATTCCCGTGAAATCCACGCGGGGCACAGCGCGGGGTTTGCCGTCCGGGTCAACGGCCACGAAGGTCAGGTAGGCGCTGCACGTGTGTTCGCGGACGCCGGTGAAGGGGTCTTCGGCGTCGACGCGAACGCCGACCTCGACCGACGAGGTCCACGAGCGGTTCACCATCGAGTGCAGAATCACGACCATGCCCTGGCGGGCGGGGCGCAGAAAGTGCAGCTCGTCCATCGATGCCGTCACAACCGGGCCGCGACAGAAGCGCTGGGCCGAAACAGCCGCGCAGACGTCGATCCAGGCCGCGATCTGCCCGCCGAAGACGGTGCCCAGGTTGTTGGTGAACGTAGGGAGCACAATCTGCGTCATCTCGACGGCGGTCGTCGAGATGTGAACGCTCGGCTGGGACGCTGGCAGCATGCCACCTCGGCTGCGAAGAATGGGGAAAATCGCGAAACGCTTGACCATGGGGTATCACCGGCCGAGTTTATCGCCAATATCTATGACAAGGCGGCGTGCCATCGGGCCCGTCGCCTGAACCCCCGGTTTTGCGGTATGAGTGAGCAGCTGCTGGCCCTTTTGCGTTCCACCGAGCTTTTCAACGGTGTGCCCGAAGACCTGCTGCAACGTGTGGCGCAGCAGGCCAGTCGGCAGGCGGTGCGAGCGGGTACCGTGATTTTTGAACAGGGCGCGGCGGCATCGGTGCTGCTGCTGGTCGAGCAGGGTTCAGTGGAGCTGCGCCGACGCGACCCACTGATTGGTCGCGACCAGCTGTATGCGCGCTACGGCGCGGGCAAGACCATTGGCGAAGAAGCCGTACTGGCCGAGGAGCCCTGGTCCACGGCGGCGCTCGCGTTCGAGGACGCGGTGCTGGTCGCCATTCCGGCCGAGTCGGTGCGCGCGCTGGCGGCACGCGTGCCCTCGGTGGGCCTTGGAGCCGCACATATTCTCGCGCGGCGGGTCAACCGGCTGCTGGCCGAAAAAGGGGTGCGCTATGTGCCGCTGGGCAAAATTCAGCCCGACCCGGCGCTCGTTCCGGTGCTGCCGCCACGCATGTTGCACGAGCACAAGCTCGCCCTGCTGGCGCGGCGCGGAAACACCGTCACGGTGGGCATGGTGAACCCGCAGGACCTTGTGGCCATCGATGAGGTGCAACGCGCGATCCCCGACGCGTACCTTGAGATCGTGTCGGTGAGCCTTCCGGCTCTGGACGCATGGTTGAACAAAACGGTGGGGCCACGAGGCCGCCCTACCGAAGACCACGCCACCGTGGGTTCGAAGCAGCCTGTGCTGCCGGCCATGCCCGCCAGAAATCACAACATTGTTTTCGTTCAGGAATCTCTGGACGCCAGCCCGGCTGGCGCCGACGATCCGGCACGCACCGCGGCCGTTGGCGAGCAGGTCATTCAGGCGCTCAACCGCATCATCGGCGACGCCCTCGTGCTCGACACCAGCGATATTCACATTGAACCGCAACCCGATGGCACCGTCGTCAGGTACCGGATTGATGGTCAGCTGGTGCGCCGCCCCGACCCCACACCGCTGCGCCTTCACACCGCCCTCGTGTCACGCATCAAGGCGCTGGCCGGCATGGACATCACCGAGCGCCGCAAACCACAGGATGGGCGCCTGGGCGTGCAGTTCAATCAGCGTGAGGTCGCCCTGCGCATCTCGACCGTGCCCACGCGGAACGGCGAAAAGGTGGTGCTTCGCATTCTGGATCGCGGCAACTCGCTCATGAACCTGGACCGCCTCGTCGTGCTGCCGCAGGTGCGCGAGATGGTTCGGCAAATGTTCTTCCTGCCACACGGCATCGTGTTCATTACCGGCCCCACCGGCAGCGGCAAAACCACCACGATGTACAGCGCGATACTGGAGCGACGTAACGAAGGGCAGAACATCGTCACCATCGAAGACCCGATTGAGTATACGATGCCGGGAATCACGCAGGTGCAGTACAACGACAAGATTGACCTGGGCTATGCCGAGGCTATCAAGGCGTTCCTGCGTCAGGACACCGACATCATGCTCATCGGTGAGACGCGCGATGCCAGAACCGCCAGCAACGCCATGCAGGCCGCGCTCTCGGGACACCTCGTCGTCACCTCGATTCATACCAACTCGGCGCTCGGCACCGTCTATCGACTGCTCGAGATGGGCATTGAGCCGTTTCTGACCGCCAACGCGCTCGGCGGTGTCGTTGCACAACGCCTGGTGCGTACGGTCTGTGGCGACTGCCGGCAGCCGCACAAGGAAGACCCCTCGATTCTGAGTCGTCTTTACAAACCCCACGAAGAGGTTCCGCCCATGTTCAAGGGCGTGGGCTGTTCACGCTGCAACAACACCGGCTACCGGGGCCGAACGGCCATTCTGGAAGTGCTGCCCATGACCGAAGAGCTCCGCATTGAGCTGGCCGCCGGCAAGCCCATGAACGAGCTTCGACAGACTGCCCTGCGCGGTGGCATGGTCACGTTTCACGACTACGCACGTCAGATTCTTGCCCGCGGCCTCTCCACTGCCACCGAGGTGCTCCGCGTGCTGTACACCGAGAACGACGAACAGTTCATGCAGGCCACAACGGTTCGCTGTGGCAGCTGCGGCTGTATCAACGAACGCGGTCACCGCTTCTGTCAGGAATGCGGCGGTCCGCTGGAC
>JAGWVZ010000587.1 GCA_018970625.1 Myxococcales bacterium
CGTGCGCGCCTACACGGGCGACAAGCTCAGCCTACCTCGGAGGCGGCGGCTATGCGACTACAGGCTCGACTACAGGAGGGCGGTCATCGCCTCGTCAGCCGGCTTCTGACTTTGCGATTGCCCTGTGTCGAGGCGATCGTCCGGTTGATGCAAGCGGGCTGAATCCGGTATATGCGCGGCTTCTGCCTACCATCGATTTTCTTTGTCGGGTCGCAACGACCCAGCGAGCGCCCATGAGACCCATAGAACGATGGTCGTCCCCCTGGAAGGCGTTGAAGGCGCTCCATAGCCCTTCGATGCTGATTCCGATGTTGGCGAATCGCCTTCCGGGCGTGCCTTTCGCGCTTCGTCACGCGCTCGACGCCTGGCCACGCCCCTATCTTGGGTATGGCATGGTGGAAGCTGCGCTGCAGTGTAAACGGCTGGGGCTGTCGGCGATGACGGCGATTGAGTTTGGCGTGGGTCGCGGTGGCGGCCTGCTGATACTGGAGCAGCTGGCGACGCTGATCGAAGCTGAGCTGGGCATCGGGGTGCACGTCGTGGGCTTCGATCTGGGCAGCGGACTTCCGCAGGCGCAGGATTATCGCGACTGCCCGTACATCTGGCAGCGCGGCCACTACGAGATGGACGTCGAAGGGCTCCGCAACCGGCTTCGCAGGGCGGAGTTGGTTCTGGGTGACGTGGCCCATACCGCGCCATCGTATCTGCGCGACGGCCTGAAAGCCCCCGTCGGATTCGTCTCGTTCGACCTCGACTACTGGTCGTCCACGAAGGCGGCGATGACGGTGCTGCAGGGCGCGACATCGACCCTGTTGCCGCGTGTGTTCTGCTATTTCGACGATGTGGTGGGCCCCGATATCGAGTTGCACAACCCGTACACGGGTGAGCTGTTGGCGATTCGCGAGTTCAACACCGAGAACCCGGAACGCAAACTGTCGCTCATCAACGGACTTGCGGCCAAGCGCATCGCGCCCTGTCTGTGGTGTGACCAGATGTACGTGCTGCACGCGTTCGACCACGAGCGCTACAACGACTACATTTTTCCAGATGCGAGGCGATAGGGCGGAGAGTGGCGGCGATGTGGCTTGCACGTCAACTTGCCGAAATGATAACCGACCCGCCTTCCTCTATCGTCGCTGTGCCCAAATTCTCCTGTAACCTGGCCGCCATCTATGACCCTGTCGACATTCTCGAATCTGAAGAAACTCGCGCTGTATCTGCCGCAGTTTCACCGTATTCCGGAAAACGATGAGTGGTGGGGTGAAGGTTTCACAGAGTGGACGAATGTTCGTCGAGGCAAAGCACTCTTTCCCGGTCATACGCAGCCGCGAGTGCCCACTGAGCTGGGCTGGTATGATCTGAGTGACCCCTCCGTGATGGAGCGTCAAACCGAGCTCGCGCAGTCCCACGGTATCGACGGGTTTGTATTTTACCACTACTGGTTTAGTGGCCGCCGGATTCTCGAGATGCCTGTAGACAGGCTGCTGGCCAGCGGACGTCCCGAGAAATTGAATTATTGTCTATGCTGGGCAAACCATACCTGGGGCCGAAACTGGGATGGTCGGGAAGGCGAGAAGAAAATACTCCTGAAACAGGAGCACGATGCCGATGACGACATGGCATTTATCCGCTCGATGTTTCCCCACTTTGAAGACAAGCGTTATGTTCGGCTGAACGGCAAGCCCGTTCTGCTCATTCTGTGGACACATTTATTCCCGGATATGAAGGCCACCACAGAGCGTTGGCGCACCGAATGTCGCAAGGCTGGAATTGGCGACATCTATCTGGTGCGATGCGAGAGCCACGGTGCGCAGCCGACGCCTGAATCCGAGGGTTTTGATGCGGCCTATGACTTTCCGCATCATCAGCATTTCGACAATTCCACCCGCATGTGGGCGGTCGAGGCTGAGGCGATGAGAACGACACCAGGATTTACGGGAAAGATTTATTCGTATCCGCATGTCGTGGCACGGCACCTTTCTCGTATGCATGTGCCATATCGTAGATTCCACACGGCATGCCTGGACTGGGACAATACCGCCCGAAAAATGTTATCGGCTCAGATATTGCACGATTTCACCCTACCGGTTTATCAGCACTGGGTGACAGAATTGGCGCTGGATTCATTGCTTCAGGCTCAGGGACAGGATCATTTGTTGTTATTTAACGCCTGGAACGAATGGGCAGAAGGAACCTATCTCGAGCCCGATGAGTTATTTGGAATGGAGCGTCTGCAAGTGACCGCTGCCGGTTTATCCGCAGCAGAAAATTTGTATGCAGGCATGATGGGTGGAATGAGTGCCGACCAGGTGACGGGCTATCTGGAACACTTGTCGATGCGCGACAAACTGACCCAGCAATGGACGCAGTCACTACACCGCACAGAAATGCCGAGAGCGCTGGAACAGGCTGCGCGGGCAACAGTCGCCGCGCAAGCAGCCGCTACGTGGCTCGGGAAACAGATCGAGCGCTTGCCTGCCAACCTGCGTTCTCGTTTTCGCGCGGAGTGAATAGCCTACACGTTTTCAATGACGATGCAGACATCCGTACACCTGAGAACGCATTCCATGAAGCTCTCTCTTCTGATACCCACTTATAACCGTTGCGCAGCGCTTCGAGAAACGCTTGAGGCATTTCTGCCGCAGCTGATGGAAGGGGTTGAGCTTGTAGTGGTCGATGGTGCGTCACCCGACGCGACGGCTGCGGTTGTCGGTGAATTCGTTCAGCAGTCGCCACACATCCGA
>JAGWVZ010000025.1 GCA_018970625.1 Myxococcales bacterium
AAGGCAATCGGGACAACCAGGTGACCGCATCCTCTTGAGAGAGCCGAAATTCATTTGCAGACATACGCCTCGATAGAGCAGCATCGGTAAACAAGACCCATGTATACAACTGCACGGGGGTTCAGTCAACAGGCTGCGGTGCTCGATGCAACTTTCTATTCAGTGCGCTTGGCAGCCCATAACCCACCGCCCCAAAACGAACAATGCGCCCGGCATAGACCGGACGCACTCTTCTGCGTGACGCGTTACTGAATCAGAGCGGGGCTGCCGGAGCGTGCCGCCGCCCTGCGAGCTCAGTACATGTCTTCGTCGTCTCCGCCGCCGCCGCCGCCAGCGCCGGCATCGTCAGAGGACTTCTCGACGATGGCGCACTCGGTGGTGATGAGCAGACCGGCGACCGATGCTGCGTTCTGCAGCGCGATGCGTACCACCTTGGCCGGGTCGATGACGCCCATCTCGAGCAGGTCGCCGTAGACGTCGGTGCGGGCGTTGTAGCCGAATGCACCCTTGCCTTCGCGGACCTTGTTGATGACGATCGAGCCGTCGATGCCGGCGTTGTCGGCAATCTGACGCAGCGGAGCCTCGAGCGACTTGCGCAGGATGGCCACACCGAAGTCACGCTCGTCGCCGAACTTCAGGTTGTCGAGCACCGACCCGACGCGGATCAGCGCCACACCGCCGCCGGGCACGATGCCTTCTTCGGCAGCTGCGCGGGTTGCGGACAGGGCGTCATCGACGCGGTCCTTCTTCTCCTTCATCTCGGTTTCGGTGGCTGCACCGACCTTGATGACGGCGACACCGCCAGAGAGCTTGGCAAGACGCTCCTGCAGCTTCTCCTTGTCGTAGTCGCTCTTGGTCTCTTCGACCTGCGCACGGATCTGCGCGACGCGGCCGTTGATGGCGTCCTTGCTGCCGGCGCCGTCGACGATGACCGTGAAGTCCTTCGTGATGCGGACGCGCTTGGCGGTGCCAAGGCTGCGAAGCGTCGTGTTCTCGAGCTTCATGCCCAGGTCTTCGCTGATGAGCTCGCCACCGGTCAGGGTCGCGATGTCACCGAGCATGGCCTTGCGGCGGTCGCCGAAGCCGGGTGCCTTGACGGCAGCCACGTTCAGAATGCCGCGCAGCTTGTTCACCACGAGGGTCGCAAGCGCTTCGCCTTCGATGTCCTCGGCGATGATCAGCAGCGGGCGGCCCGAACGAGCGACGCCTTCGAGCACGGGGAGCAGGTCGCGCATGTTGCCGACCTTCTTCTCGTACAGGAGAATGTACGGATTCTCGAGATCCGCTTCCATCTTCTCGGCGTTGGTCACGAAGTACGGCGACAGGTAGCCGCGGTCGAACTGCATGCCTTCGACGACATCCAGCTCGGTCTCCATGCCCTTGTTCTCTTCGACGGTGATGACACCGTCAGCGCCGACCTTCTCCATGGCCTGAGCGATCAGGTTACCGATCGTCTCATCGCCGTTGGCCGAGATGGTGCCGACCTTGCCGATCTCCTTCGGGTCGGTGGTGGGCTTCGAAAGCGCCTTCAGCTCGGCGACCAGCGCTTCTACGCCGGCGTCGATGCCGCGCTTCAGCGACATGGGGTTGTGGCCGGCGGACACAAACTTCACGCCTTCCTTGAAGATGGCTTCGGCGAGGACGGTCGCGGTGGTGGTGCCGTCGCCAGCGACGTCAGCCGTCTTCTTGGCGGCTTCGCGCACCATCTGGGCGCCCAGGTTCTCGAACTTGTCGACCAGATCGATCTCCTTGGCGACCGACACACCGTCCTTGGTGATCTTCGGTCCGCCGAAGGACTTCTCGAGCATGACATTGCGACCCTTGGGGCCGAGGGTGGTTTTGACCGCCTTGGCGAGGGTCACAACGCCCTTGAGCATACGACGACGAGCGTCTTCCTTGAACAGAATTTCTTTGGCTGCCATGAGTTACCTCTGAGGCGCGAGCTGGCGCGCGCTGCGTGAAGTCGAAAGTTGCAATGGACAGGGCGTCACTCAAACCGACTGCGGCGCCGAATCGGGCGGCAGCGCGGTACCGAAATTACTCGCCGATGACCGCGAAGATCTCTTCTTCACGAAGGAGCACGAGCTCCTCGCCGCCGAAGTTCACCTCGGTACCCGAGTACTTGCCGAAGAGGACGCGGTCGCCAACCTTGACGGTCAGTGCGAGACGCTCGCCCTTCTCGAGCTTGCCGGGGCCCACCGCGATGATCTTGCCTTCCTGCGGCTTCTCCTTGGCGGTGTCGGGGATGATGATACCGCCGGCGCTCTTCTCTTCGCTGGCAACACGCTTCAGAAGGACACGGTCGTTGAGGGGGGTGATAGCCATGAGAATCTCCTTAAGATTGAGGTGGTTGAATGAGGAACAGCACGTAAAAGAGAAGTCTTGCCGAGCGTCCGGCGCGTGCGCCTGCAAGGGCGCCAGCCGCCGGGTCCCGGGGCGGCCTGATGGATAGGCACCGGCAAAAGGGTGTCAAGCGAACCACCCACGCTTTTCGCATCGCCACATAAGCGCCTGATGTAACGAAATTTTCAGCCGCAACCGCCCAGACACCCGCACAGGCGGGCGCGCTCACGCGCCGCAACAACCGCCTTAAAACGCGCCGCACCAGGATCGCCGACCGCCATCAGCGCCGCCCCAGGCCTTCCTCGAAATCCATGCGCGCTTGTCGGAACAGTCGGTTTCGCTCGGCCACCGGAAGCTCGCCGGCGAACGGCGCGTCGGTGCGAAGCTCCTGCGACCGATCGTCGGTCCCGTTAAGCACATCGCGAACGGCTTCCACACCCACGGACAACAACGCGTGCCAACGTTGCGCCGACACCGGATGAATACCACCCGACCGTTCCCACCGCTCCAGACGCACCCGCGCCCTGGCAAGCATGGCATCGTCGAGACGCTCGGCAATCCAGCGCCCATAGTACAGACTTTTGACATCATTGAGGTTCATCGCAAGAACACGCAGAGGTCGGTGGACATGTCCATCTCGCCATACACACAAATCGAGCTCGTTTCCAACCGCCGTGTTTAGCCGCCACCGCGGAACTCGCAACGGGTGTGGCACGTCCGTCGGTATTCGATCCTGGTCGTGCGTGTGCGGGTGCGCAGGGTCAGAATGGTGTGCAGGTCAGTAAAACTGATTCTCGATAATCTGACCTGATTACAGGCATCTCAGAGGATTTCGGAAATTTTCACTGAAAAAACCACACCGGATACTCGAATTTCACAGGATTTCAGTAGTTTCGACTTTGTTTTCCTGCTTCACCACGGTGAATGTGCTCCATCCGTGAGCGGCTTGCGCCTTTCCGTTCGAAGCGTTGGGTTGACATACCAATACCCCGACGAGGCAGGAATGATGACTCGACGTTCCGAGATTCCCCTCATTCTATTTCATTTATCCCGTCAGGATAATGGCTTACCCGTAAACCACCAACTGCTGGTATCATGACAATACCGCCCTACACCCACCCCCCACTCTCGGCCGCCGCGTCGCCCGAGGGTGCCGGACCGGCGTCCGCGGGTTGTTCGCATGAGCCGCTCCGTTCGAGCGCCAGCTCGCCGTGCGCACCCAGGTCCAGCGCTTCGGCCGGATAGTGCGCCAGCGTTCGGTCAAGGAACGCCCTGATATCGTTCAGCGTCGGTTCCAGCAGCGCCTGCTTTTTCCAGGCGCCGCCGTCGGGCACCGTGCGACCAATCCAGGTGATCAGCTCTTTGATTTTGCCCACCGGACCAATGCCGCGGCCCGCGTACGTCACCATATACCGTTCGATGAGATCGTGCATGAACGCGACGACATCGGCACCCGAGGGACGAAACGGCTGCACGCCAGCGTTCAGGTCGGCAATTTGCCTGAAAATCCAGGGGTTGCGCATCGCCGGCCGGCCGATCATCACCGCGTGGCACCCCGTCTCGGCCCGCATGCGCAACGCGTCGGCGGCGTACCACACGTCGCCGTTGCCAATGATGGGCACCTGCAGCTCCTGGCGCAGCAGGCGAATGATGCGCCAGTCGGCCACGCCCTGATAAAAATCGACTCGGCGGCGCGGGTGTACGGTAATCCAGTCCACGCCGACGTCCTGCAACACGCTGGCAAGCTGCAGCACGTGCGAGCCATCGTCGAACCCGGCGCGCATTTTGGCTGAGAGCAGGCCGGGCACGGCGTCGCGCATGGCGCCGACGACGCGGCGCAGCAGCTCGGGGTCCTTCAGCATGGCCGAGCCCACACCGCCACGCACGGCGCGGGGGGCGGGGCAGCCCAGGTTGATGTCGACGACATCGGCGCCAATGCTGGCCATGAAGCCTGCGGCCTCGGTCATACGTTCCACATCGTTGCCCATCACCTGCACGCACAGCGGCACGCCGGGCGCGCGCACCACCTCACGACGCAGCGCTTTGGCGCTGGTGGGGGTCGACGTAATGCGCACAAACTCGGTACATACGACGCCGACGCCGCCCAGAGCGGCAATGCGTTCGCGATAGGTCGGGTTGGTGACGCCCTCCATGGGGGCCAGCAGCGTGGCGGGTTCGAACGGAAAACGGTCCAGACGCGGACGGTCGGGCGACCACGGTGCAGGGCGTTGCGCGGTACCGGCGGGGACGTACGAGGCGAGCGAAAGCGGCATGATACACAGTGTAAAGAGGACCGTCGCAATCGTAGCCGGAACGGCTAGCAGCGCGGCACGTGTCACGACAACCCCTACGCACACCTGGACCCCGGATTTCTGCTCCGCGGGGGTCTGTGTGTGTTGTGTGTCCGTGTATGTCCATCTTTCCCTGCCGTTGCTTCCCTCGCGGAAGCCTGCCTCTGGTGTGTATATGGTCGAACAGCTGAAGCGGCTCGCCGAAATGCCTCTTTTCAGGAACTTCATTACGGGTGCCATCCTGCTGGCGGGTATTCTGGTAGGTCTGGAGACGTATCCGCATATTGTGGAGCAGTATCACACGCTGCTGCACCTGGCGGATTCGATTATTCTGGGGATATTCGTTCTGGAAATTGCGGTGAAGATGGGGGCCGAGGGCAACAGGCCATGGCGTTATTTTTCGGACCCCTGGAATGTATTCGACTTCATTATTGTCGCGGCGTGCCTGATGCCCGGAGCGGGCCAGTATGCCGTCGTACTGCGGCTTTTGCGTCTGTTGCGCGTGCTCAAGCTGTTGCGAGCGTTGCCAAAGCTGCAAATTCTGGTGGCGGCGCTTTTGAAGAGCCTGCCGTCCATGTTTTACGTCATGCTGCTGCTGATGCTCATCTTCTATGTGTATGCGGTGGGTGCGACGTTTGTTTTTGGTCAGTCCGACCCACTTTATTATGGCAATCTGCAGCTCTCCATGTTGACCCTGTTTCGCGTGGTGACGCTCGAGGGCTGGAGCGAGCTCATGTACATCTCGATGTATGGTTGCGACCAGTATGGCTATGACGGTCGCGAGGCGCTGTGCACGCACCCGACGCAATTCCCGGTGATTGGCCCTCTGTTCTATGTGTCCTTTGTGCTGCTGGCGACGATGGTGGTGTTGAATCTGGTGATCGGTGTGATCATCAACAGCATGGACGAGGCGCGCAAGGAAGCCGACGACATCATTCAGCAGCAGCGCAACGAGCATCTGGGCATCACGGAGCGACAGTCTCTGGAGGCCGAGCTGGAGGATTTGTCGTCGCAGCTGGGCACCATGCACGAGCGTCTGGCGAAGTTGCGAGAGCGGCTGAGCCGGTTGCCGTAGGTTGATCGCGCCCGAAGGCTGGCTGGCGATTGCGCTTTGTGAGGCAAGAGAGTAGCGTACACAAACGTGATGCTGGGTTGGCCCCCCGGGCCAGTTGACAGGTCAACATCCGTCGTTTGCGCGTTGTCGCGCGGCTTCAGGGCGCGAGGTGAGCTTGTTCTGTCCATCCTGTGGCACCAAATGTGACCCCATGGCGATCGCGTGCCCCAGCTGCGGCACGGTGTTACCGGGTCTGAGCGATCCCATTCGTAGCGGCGCGGCACGTCCCGCAGCTGCCCCCGGCACACCGGCAGCCTCTGCGTCGGCACAACCGGCCCCAGCAGCGCCGGCGTGGTCGCAACCGGCCCCGGCACCAGCGGCACCGGTGTGGTCGCAACCGGCACCGTCGCCGTCGGCTTATCCTCCACCGTCTCCCTACGCGGCACCTGCCTCGCAGTACGGGCAGCCAGCGGGCTATGGCGCACAACCGCAGCCGTACGGCGGGCAATACTCGCCGCCGGGTCAGAACGCCGGCGCAGCCCAGCCACCACCCAACTATGGGCAACCCGGCGGGTACGCGCACAGTCAGGCTCCTTATTTGAACGCTCCCGCGCAGCATGCAGGATACGCGCAGCCGCAGGGCTGGGGTGGCACACCCTCGCAGCAGCCGTGGAGCCCACAGCGAAATCCAGTGGGCATTGGCGAGGACACCAACACCATGGATGCACCGCGTGCCGGCTCAAACCCGGCGCCTGCTGCTCCGCAGGTGGGTGGCCTGACGATGCATCAGCCCAGCCCTTATCCACAGCCATCACAGCAGCCTGCGGCTCGCCCTGCCTCCCATCCGGCTTCGCTGGTCGGGCGCGTCAAGCTGGTGGTTGAACAGGGCAAGATCCTGGGCGAACAGTTTCTGCTGACCGAACGCGAGCTGATCATCGGTCGTTACGACGCCGGCTCGGGCCGCTGTCCTGACATCGATCTGACCGCGCAGGATCCCGCCTTCGTGCATCGGCAACACGTGCGGCTGGTCTTCGCGCCGCAGGGAGCCGAGATCACCGTGTACGACATGGGCGGCCGAAACGGCTCCTACGTGAACAATCAGTTGATTGCGCGCAATGGCGCCGCCACGCTTCATCTGGGCGACAAGTTACGCATTGGCCGGGTGGTATTGCGATTGCAGGCCGCGCCTGAAATCGAAAAAGAGCACGGCAAAGGGTAAATCACAACCGCCCGCCCAAACTCGCAACACCCGTTTCACCGCCACAGGCATCTCCGTTGGCGAGCCGCGTGTCTTCGCGTAGCATGTCCTGTGGTACCTCCCGACTGTCTCTCTCTTCGCACCCCACGCTCCCCTCATGTCGGACCCGACCCAGACGGACAACCGCGAATTGCACCGTCGCATTGGGCTCGCGGCGCTACAGCGCAACTATGTCACGGTCGACGTTCTGGCTGATGCGATGCTGCGCGCCGGGCAAAACGCGACAGCGACTCCGGCCGACATCTGGATCACCTCCAACGCGCTGGACCGTACCGAGCTCGCCGAGATCATGCAGGTGGTTTCGCCCGAGAACGACGCCGCTCGTCGGCGTTCGCGGCGACCAACACCGTCCGGAGTCAGTCCACCTGCCGCTGAACTGAAGGATTTTGGACAGGATCCGGGGCGTTCTTACACGCTGGCTGACGTGGTCCGAACACACGACGGGCGCGGAGCCGTCCGACTGCAGAGAGCTTATCAGGACGATCGCAAAATGACGGGGCCCCGGGAATCCGTGGTCCACGACGCCGCGTCGGACTGGCAGACGGGTCCGACGCTGGCCACCGGAATCCACCCGGTTGTTGCCGATTCGCAGGCGTCAGGGGTGTTCTCGGAGCAGGCGCGTTACCTGATCGGCGGCGAGCTGGGACGCGGAGGGGTTGGACGCGTCATGAAGGCGTTTGACCGTTATCTGGGGCGTACGGTCGCCATGAAATTGCCGTTGATGAACGACGCCACGACCGGTGAAATCGACAAGTTTATTGAGGAGGCACAGGCGACTGGTCAGCTGGAACACCCGAATATCGTACCCATTTACGATATGGGCGTTATGCCGAACGGCGAAATCTATTACACGATGAAACGTGTACGCAATCAGTCATTGCGCGACGTTATCGATGGGTTGAAGGCCGAAAATCCCCGTTTTCTGGAAGAGTATGGACCCACACGTCTGCTCACCATCTTCCTTCAGGTGTGTCAGGCCATTCATTATGCGCATGTCCGGGGAGTCATACACCGCGATCTGAAGCCCGATAACGTGATGTTGGGCGATTATGGTGAAATACACGTGATGGACTGGGGCCTGGCGCGCGTGATGGACCGCGACGTCGTCACCGACCGCAGTCTGGCTGGAGCCGAGAAACTCGAGGAAGGTCAGACCGTGGGCACACCGGCCTACATGCCGCCCGAGCAGGCCCGTGGCATGCTGTCTCTGGTGGATGAGCGTTCGGATGTGTATTCGCTCGGTGTTACGCTGTACGAGATGATGACGCTGCGGCAGCCCTCGACACGCAGCACGGTGTGGGAGACCCTCTTCGCAGTCATCTCGGAGCCCATCACACCACCCTCGCAGCGTGCACCGGGCCGAAATATCAATCCGGAAATGGATCGCATCATCATGCGCGCGCTCGAGAAAGACCCATCCAAGCGCTGGTCCACCGCCAAAGAGTTTCACGACGCGGTAGAAAAGTTTCTGGATGGCCGAAATGAGCGTGAAGCCGAACGAAACCTGCTGAACGGCGAAGGCGCCATGCGCATGTATGAGCAGGCGAAACTGGACCTTTTGCGCCTCGATAAGCAGGTGGAGGAATCGCTTTCCCGCGTGCAACCGTGGGATGACTCCGACACCAAACGCATCGTCTGGGATCTGCAGGACCGCCGTCGAGAATCAGATGCCCGCATGGTGCGCCATTTTGGAGACGCGGTCCGCGATCTCACCAGGGCGCTGGTTTATCTGCCCGGCCTGGGCTCGGCCCGCGAAGCGCTGGCTCGCCTGTACTGGAGCCGCTACGAGCTCGCTGAACGCGAAGACGATAAACGTGACCAGATTTATTATCTGTCATTGCTTCGACAATACGACGATGGCACCTACCTGAACCGAATCAACGACAACGCGCCGGTGTCCATTTACACGACTCCCCGCGCTGCGGCCGTTTTTTTCACCGCCTACGAAGAGCAGGATCGAACCTTTCAGGCGGTGGATACCCAGTTTCTGGGTTATACGCCACTCGCCGAGTTTTTCATGCGGCGGGGCAGTTATCTGCTACATATCAAACATCCGGGTTTTCCACTGGTGCGGTTTCCCCTTTACATCCACCGCGCCGACCCCGTTGGTGTGCACTTCGACATGCCACCCGTTGAGTTGTTTCGTTCCGGATTCGAGTTTATTCCACCCGGTATTTCCATCATCGGTGGTGACCACGAAGCCGTTGATCCCTACCCCATGACCCGGGTACAGGTCGATGGGTATTTTATTCAGAAATTTCCTGTCACGTTCCGGGAATACCTCGAATTCCTCAATGATCTCGCCCAGACCAGTGAAGCCGAAGCCCTCGACCGTTCCCCGCGAACGCGCGACGCCGATGGAACGCTGGTCATTCGGGACGAAAATGGCCGATTTGTACCCAACCCCATCCTGATTGAGGGGGCCATGCGCCAGCTCTATCCCGAGGGGCAGGACCATGAATACGACCTCCCCATTCTGGCGATTCGGCGTCAGGATGCGCTCGCCTATGCTGCATGGCGCAGCGCGCGTGAAGGGATTCTGTTCCGATTGCCCACCGAAATGGAGTGGGAGAGGGCCGCTCGTGGCGCCGACGGGCGGTTTTATCCATGGGGAAATGAATTCGATGCCACCTTTTGCAAGATGGCACAATCCCGCCCCATGGCCAGTCAGCCCGAACCCATTGGCATGTTCCCCGTCGACCGAAGCCCATTCGAGGTTTTTGATATGGCCGGTGGCGTCCGTGAGTTCGTCGAGAGTGACGTCAACGATCTGGACCAGTGCATTGTGCGCGGCGGGTACTGGATGGGTGACGCGCGATCGTGTCGGGTCGCCTCGCGCCGGCGCGTCTTTACGGATGGACGTCTGGCGAACGTAGGCTTCCGGCTCGCCTATTCGGTACCCTGAATGCAGGCGCAGAAACGCTTACGCAAGCGTAAGGCCGCATAAACGGCCGATTCTCAGGCCACTCACCCCATATAGCGTCGCATATCTTCGGGGATTGGCGCCTCGATTGTCAGTGGCGAGCCGGTCACGGGATGAGGCAATTCCAGACGAAGCGCATGCAGCAACACCCGGTCGGCCCACGGGCCACGACCCGCCCCGTAGAGCTTGTCGCCTACAATTGGCAGCCCCGATTGCGACAGATGCGCTCGAATCTGATGCGTTCGGCCCGTTCGCGGCAGCGCTTGCACCACGAGCACGCGGGCACCTCGTTGAACAATACGAAAATGCGTCACGGCGCGATCGCCTCCCGACCGCACAGCATCGGTGCGGCTACCCGAGCGGGCGACCTTTTTTACGGCAAGAAAATTATCGATGGTCCATTCATCGGATACTGGTACCGATGCACCCGGCATTTCCACAATCGCCATATAGGTTTTCTGTGCGAGGTGTTCTGAGAACGCGCGGGAAAGGCCCATATTGGCGTCGCGGTGAATCGCGAAGAGCAATACGCCTGTCGTGTCGCGGTCCAGTCGATGATGCAGCGCCACATAAGGTTTGCTGGCCGAATTCTCGCTTTGCAGCAGGCGCTCTACCCACGCGACGGCATGATCGCGACCAGGGTCGGGCGTGGACTGCGACGGGAGCCCCGCGGGTTTATCGATCGCGAGCAGGTGTGCATCGCGATACAGTACGGTCGGAGAGAGCATGGTCATACGGCTGAACGTGAGACGGGCGATGGCGCGTACACAACCTGAATGGAACAACTCACAGCGAGCCTCTGTGGCTGACTCAAAAAATGAACACGCCTGTTACGCATCGGCGTGCGGCAGGTGACTCCTCGAACGCTCAGGCCGGCTCCGTTGCGGCGCGACCCGGCTGGCGACGTGTCTCGTTCAGCTGCGCAGGTGTAAAGGCACCCGGCAAAAGCACATCCAGCGAAGTGTGTAGCACCTTTCCGCTCGCGCCAACGCAGACAATCTGCATGGACGGGTTGAACTCAGCGAGCACCTGCCGGCAGAATCCGCAGGGCGTCGCCGGCGTCTCAATTTGCACCGTGACGACGCATAATTTCAGGTCGCGCCGACCAGCGGCAACCGCGGCAGCCACCGCATTTCGTTCGGCACACACCGTACCGCCAAACGAAACATTTTCCACGTTACACCCCACATGAACGCCGCCCTGCCCATCGACAATCGCGGCTCCTACGTGAAAATTCGAGTAGGGCGCCCACGCCCGGGCCTGCACCTGCCGCGCCTTTTCCACCAGCGCCTGAATGTCAGGCGATAGCTGGTTCAGGGCGGTGGTCGGCTCAGCACCGCGCTCCGATATAGCAAACGACGACGCGCCGGAGCCTTCGGGCAACGCGACAGGAGCGGCGGACTTGCGTCGAGTGGCCATGGCGACTCCGGTGTAAAAAGAGAGGTCAGACCGCGGCGGCCGAAAATTGCAATGCGCCCTGAACAAGAAGGCCGTCGAGCAGGTCCATGAAGCGCTCGCGCATGCCACGGGCGACTTCTTCGACCTCGGAGTGGCTCAACGGCTGATCCGTAATGCCCGATCCCATGTTGGTGATGCAGGAAATGCCGAGGACCTGCATGCGCAGGTGAGACGCCACAATGACTTCGGGTACGGTGGACATGCCAACCGCGTCGCCGCCGAGCGTGCGGAAGGCGCGGATTTCGGCGGGCGTCTCGTACGATGGGCCGCTGACGCCCACGTACACCCCGTCGTGCAGCGTGA
Organism: Myxococcales bacterium; assembly: GCA_018970625.1. The sequence continues at coordinate 11,631 of JAGWVZ010000025.1, forward strand.
CCCTGTCTCGGGCGACGCTGTGCGCGAGCGCTGCCAGCGCAGGCGTATAGGCACGGCTCATGTCGGGGAAGCGGGGCCCAAACCGGTCGTCGTTGGCGCCGACCAGCGGGTTGACGCCGCTGAGGTTGATGTGGTCGCGAATGCACATGAGGTCGCCAGGGCGGTATGACGCGTTGAGCGCGCCGGCCGCGTTGGTGACCACCAGATTGCGTGCACCCAGGCCCCACAGCGTGCGCAGCGGGTGTACCACCTCTTCGGCACGGAGCCCCTCGTAGGCGTGCACGCGGCCCTGCATGGCGACCACCGGGATACCGCAACGCATGCCAACGACCAGCCGACCAGCGTGCCCCACGACCGTGCTGCGATGAAAATGCGGGATGTCACCATAGTCGATTGACGTCGGGTTCTCGATGCGCTCTGCCCAGGCACCCAGTCCCGAGCCCAGCACAAAGGCGACCTGCGGCACCAGCGACGTGCGCGCCCGAACAGCGGCGACCGCCTGCTGCATATTCTCGTAAGCACCCATAAGTATTGTCCTTTTCGAATAACTGAAGGCGCGGCAGACACGGTGGCCTTCACACCGCACCCCGATGGTGTCAGAGCAGGGCGCCCGCGATGCACGCCGTCATAAAGCCGGCGATCGAACCGCCGATCATGGCGCGCATACCCAGACGCGCCAGGTCTTCACGTCGCTCCGGCGCGATACTACCGATACCGCCCAGCTGAATGGCGATGGACGCGAAGTTTGCAAAACCACACAGCGCGTAGCTGGCGATGACGACCGAGCGCTGGTGCAGCTGTGCGACCGGGTCGGTCACCAGAACACTCAGGCGCTGATAGGCGATAAACTCGTTCAGAACGGTCTTTGAGCCCAACAGCTCGCCCACGTACAGGCAATCACTCCACGGCACACCCATCATCAGTGCGAGGGGAGCAAACAGGAAGCCCATCAGGCGCTCCAGTGTAAACACACCCCAGGTTGCGCCGGCCTGCACTTCCGGGAAGGCCGCCTGCAGCTCGGCCAGGCACGCGGCCCGCGATTCCATCTCCACGGCTGCGAGGTCGGCGCCACACGATGCCAGATCCGTAGGCAGCGTAACTCCGGCGGCCATCAGATCTGCCACGTAGGCCTGCAGGACCATGCCGTGCTGCATGTAGCTGGGCATCGCGAAGATGAAGTTGATCATCGCGATGAGCGCGACGAACGCGAGCAACATGGCGGCGACGTTGATGGCGAGCTGCATGCCCTCTGATGCACCGCGCGCGGCGGCGTCGATCACATTCGCATCGGTCTGCGGCACTTCGATCTTCACTTCGCCGGCGGTCGGCGACACCTCGGTCTCGGGGTGCATGATCTTGGAGGTGACCAGGGCCGCCGGCGCCGACATCACGGAGGCTGCCAGCAGGTGACCCGCGATATCGGGGAAGAACGGGGTGAGCATCGCGATGTACATGGCCATAACGCCACCCGCGACCGTCGCAAAACCGCCGACCATCACCGCCATCAGCTCAGACTGTGTCATGGTCGCCACATAGGGCTTGATCAGCAGCGGCGCTTCGGTCTGGCCGACGAAGATGTTTGCCGCAGCGCTCAACGTCTCGGAGCCCGACGTCTTCATGGTCTTGCGCATGGCCCACGCCACCTGTCGCACCACCCATTGCATGACGCCGATGTAATAAAGAACCGCCATCAGCGATGAGAAGAAGATGATGGTGGGCAACACACCGAAGGCGAAAGTGGCCAGAAAACTCGGGTTAAAGCCGAACAGCAGGTTCGCGCCCGCCGATGTAAAACCCAGCAGGCGACCGAACACCTCACCCGTGGCCGCGAACACCGGCCCACCGAACGGCGTCTTCAGGATCAACACCGCAAAGGCGATTTGCAGCGCAGTGCCAATGGCTACCAGACGCCAGGGGACCTGCTTTCGATTATTCGACAGCAGGAACGAAATCCCAATGAGGCCAAACAAACCCCCAAAGCACCACACACGCTCCAGCATGGTGGTCTGCTCATCGCGAATGGTCGACACCGGCTCAGGCGGCGCTGCCGGAGCTTCGGCCACGACCGCCTCGGTTGCCTCCTGCGCCTCCACGGTCACCTGAGGCGTTCCAAGCGACGCCGTACCACCCACGATGAGCAGGGCCAGCATGGAAATCATGAAACCGACGGCAAAACGCCGCATCAGTCGCTGCCACGAAAAAGTCTGAAACATCGTGCAATCCGGACTCGTTGAAGGTCCCACCCTCATGCTCCTGCGACACCCCGCCGTCAAGCGCGGGAATCGCTCGGCATTCCTGAATCCGGCGGCCACTCACACGGCGAGCCCGCCTCAAAAACGCCGTCGGCCCGGGCCCTTATGCACCCCATGTGCACAGGTTCCCGGGCCAACACCCGTCCGTCGCGAACAGGCCAGAAGACGCCGAACCCCTCTCCTCTATTCAATCCACACACGAAGGCGCCCTGCCGCGCAGGTTCGGGGTTGATGCAGAGGCGTCGGCCGAGCTAACACGAGCGCATGAGCACCCTGCGCGACAAATTGAGACGCGTTCATGCCGAGCGTGCGGTGGAACGGCCCACCGACGACACGGGCTGGAAATCCATCGAACAGCTCGACAGGGCGGCGGTGGTTCCGGTGCACCCGACTCACTCCGAGATTGGCCAGAGCTCAGACAGGTCCGCCGTACCTGTTCCGACCACCGCCCTGCAAACACCGGCCGTCGACCCGGCGCGCAAAGCCGAGCTCGGACGCAAACTACAGCAGGCCCAACGACTGAAGACCGCGAGTGAGCGCCCGGGACCGCGCAACCAACAGCCCGGGGTCGGCGAAACGCAGCCGGTCGCCATCACCACTCCATCGCAGGAACAGTCCGCACGGCCTGTTCGCACGCAGACCCCGGCGAATCCATCGTGGTCGGCCAACAGCACCCCGGCGCAGGTGCCACCGTCGGTGTCGCGTGTTGTGTTTCCGGTACAGGCGCACCTGCCAGGGCGGGTGGCTCCGACATCGGGTGGCGATTGTTTTGTGGCGGTTCATCGCTCTCCGCTCGCGTCGCATCATGGCGAGCGGCCGCTGTCTCACGGGCTGCGCGTACTTCACCACCATGCGCGACAACTGGATGCGGACGGGGTTGGGCAGGGCGAGTTCAACGTGAAGAACGCAGTGTTTCTGGACCTGGAGACCACCGGGCTCTCGGCGGCCAATGGCGACATGGCGTTTGTGGTGGGCATGGCGCGTGTGGTCGGCGACCAGTTCATCGTGCAGCAGGTGATTGCGCATCATCGACGGGAAGAGCGGGCGTTGCTGCTGGCGACGCACGAGGTGCTTTCGCGGGCGGGCTCGCTGGTCACCTTCAATGGCGCATCGTTCGACCTTAAATTCCTGCGCGAACGCTTTGTGGCTCAACGGCTAAGCCTGGATTGCCTGCAATTACCGCATGTGGACGTTCTGAAGGCCGCCCGACGAGTCTTTGGAAGAACCCGCGGGAGCCTGCGTCTGCCGAATGTGGAGAGCATTTGCCTGGGTTACCAGCGACATGGAGACATTCCGGGGAGTGAGGCACCCGGGCGTTTTGCGCGCACCGCCGAAACGGGCGATCCGACACCCATTCTGCCGATTATTGAACACAATCGACTGGACCTGATCTCGCTGTTGCCGATTCTGGGTGTGCTTGCCGGCCATGTAGAGGCGCCTGCCCCGCAGTCGGAAAAGATGGTGGTGCATGCCGTACCGGCGCCCCCTAAACCACGCGCAGCTCCACGACCGGAGCCGCGCCCTGCACCTGATCGTGATCCGCGCCCTGCACGACCGTCAGAAAAGCGCGCCGCTCCGGGACCCACACCGGCGCCAGCCACGCGCGTGCCCGGCCTGTCGGCCGCGGCGCGTGCGGTCATGGGCGCAGCCGGAACCATCGTGCGCACGCGTCCCGACCCGGGTGTTCTGTCGGGCGCCGCCCCGCGTGAGCTGCGCGAACAGGCACGTGCCCATGCTCGGGCCAACGAGTTTGGCTCGGCGCTCATCTGTTGGCAACAGCTGTCTGAACGCGCGCCGCTGGACTCAGAACCGCACGTCGAGATGTCTCGACTGTTCGAGCAGGCGGTCGGTGACCTGGAGGCTGCGCTCGTGCACGCCATACGCGCGGCCGAGCTGGCGTCATACAGCGCTCCGCTGCAGCGGCGGGTATCGGCGCTTCGACAGCGGCTGGGAAGGAGCTAACGCAATCGCACCGGGCCTCAGGGGCCGTAGTCGCCCGCGGCTGGACCTGCGCCATCGGACGCAGGGATGACCTCTTCGACGTTGGTGGCTGAGGGGTCAATGAGGTTGCCTTCGGCGTCCTGCACCATGGGGCGGCCATCTTCGGAGAGAACCAGTCGCAGCCCGGGGCGCGCTTCGGGCTCACAACGTTCGTTTCTGGCTTCTTCGGGACGCAGTCGATCGCGGTCGTATTTATAAATATCGGAGTTGAAGTTCACGTAACCTTCGTCATCGATGCGCACCACATAATATTCCACGTGAACGGGGACGGGCGTTGTCAGGGAGCGGCCGTCTTCACGACCGCGCTCGAACGAGCGTTCAATGTCTCTCTCATTGTACTGCCCATCCTGTGTGAGCAGATATTCCATGAGATTTTCGGGCTCATGAACGCGCATGCAGCCGTGGGAGAATGCGCGGACGGGAAACTGAAAATAATTTCGGCGGTTGGTGTCGTGCAGATAGGTCGCGTGCGGATTGGGGAAAATAAATTTAACCCTTCCCAACGGATTGGACGGACCGGGACGCAACCGGACGGTGCCATCCTCACTCTGTTCAATGCCATTTTCCTCGAAATAATTACCGTCTTCGAGGAGGTTGGGAATCAACTCCTCTTCCAGAATGCGGCGCGGCACATTCCAGTACGGGTTCAGCACGATGTGCGTCATGTACGCGGACTGTAACGGCGTGGCATTGGCGTATCGCATGCGTTCGGTTCGCGGGTCGCAGACGCGCTGTGTATTTCCGACCACAATGCGGAATCGCATGTCACGAACGCCATTACGCCAGACCTCGGCATGAAAATCAGGAATATTGACGAGAATATAATATGGGTCTTCACCAATTCGGCTCTCACGCCAGCGCTGCATGGTGAGCTCGATTTGCGCCAGGCGTTCATCGGCCGGTATGTTTAATGACGCCCAGAAGGTGCGATCGGTTTCCCCGTCGACCTCCATCTGGTGAGTGCGCTCATATAATTCGACGGCGTCTTTCAGCGCCTGATCAAAGGTCTCGTCG
>JAGWVZ010000588.1 GCA_018970625.1 Myxococcales bacterium
ATTCTCTCCAGTGGTGTGGGACGATGCCCGAATCGGTGTGCGGACCCAGAGGCCCGTCTATGAAGCCCCCGCAATCTATACCGGCCAGTTTTCGTTACAATGGGGCAAAATCGGCATTGACTGTTGCTTTTTATGAACCAGTCGGGCGCTTCAGGCTGCGCCGCATCCATGGGTCGGCCGGCACGAGGCCGGCCGCTACGGGCGCTATCTTCGTGTTGTGGTGGATGCAGAAGGAGTGACCGGCACGAGGCCAGCCGTAGCGGGCGCAGGTCACACGAGGGACGCCGGTGCAAAACCCACCGTGAACTCAAAGCCGTAGTGGCCGACCACCGTGTCGGCCACCTTTGTTCGCACGGCGTCTGAATCGGTCCGGCCCCGGCATTTATCGGGTGTCATGTTGTGGTTGTGCGCGAACGATTATCTACGGGTTTTTTCGGTGTTTGGGTGGATAATCAGCGTTCGGCCGGCACAAGACCGGCCGCTACCGGCGTTATTTTCGGTTTTTGGTAAATAACCAGCGGTCGGCCGGCACAAGACCGGCCGCTACGGGTGTCATTTTCGGAATTTGTTCGCCATCACCACGCGTCCTATTCCGCGTGGTGCGAATCATGTTCGGGTGGGCCAGGTCGCCACCCACCCCATCACGCCCGCCGCGCCAACATGCGCACCGTACACGCCCACGCGTTCTTTTCGTCGGCCGGATACTCGGTCTTTTCCTCTTCCGCCCAATGCTCGGCCACATAACTGCGCAGCCATGTGTCGCCATCGAACTCGCCGTGGACCTGCGTCAGGTGCAGGTGCGTGAGGCTGGGCCAGGCGGCCGCATAAATGGCGGCGCCACCGATGATCATCGTGCGCTCGCTGTCCGCGCACAACGCCAGCGCCTCTTCGATGCTCTCCACCACCTCGGCGCCATCCGCGACAAACCCCGACTGCCGACTGATCACGACGTTGCGCCGATTGGGCAGCGGCCGCCCGATCGATTCCCACGTAATGCGTCCCATCACTACAGGCCAGGGCGTCGTAACCTCACGAAATCGCTTCAGATCCGCTGGTAGTCGCCACGGCAGCTGGCCCCGTGAGCCGATCAGGCGATTGCGGTCCATCGCGACAACCGCCATGACGATGGGGGAGCAAAGAGCGTCTGAAGAATCTGGCACGATACGGACCGGGCAGGGGATAAGCAGGCCCTCTGTAACCGCTCAATTTCGCGAAGGCCAGATTTTCATCGGGGACCAGCACAGGGGCACCCGATGCTCACCCCAACAAGACCCCCGTCATTCCTCCGCTGCACACGGCTCATTCTCCGGCATCAGCGACGGGTTGAATCAAACCTGCCACGAGTCGAACGCGTGCGTGCAACGCTGCTTACAGGATGCTCGGTACGGGCGTGCCGTGGTGTCAGATGCCCCATTGGGTTTGCACGCCCCGGCGTTGTGCTATGCGGTGACAAGGCGTTGTACAGGGCGCGATCGCGGGTCGTGACCGCCGCCCTGCGAAGCGTGTCTTACCAGGGCAGATACTCGCCGTTCTGGTGGCGGAAGGTGCCCGTTTGTTCCAGCGTCAGCTCGTCCAGACGCTGCACCAGCGTGCGTGCGGACTCGTCGGCGTTGATGTTGCCGTTGCCGCGCGTCAGGTCGGTGCGCACAAAGCCGGGGTGCAACAACTGAACGGCGACCCCGCGCTCTCTCAGGTCCATCGCCAGACTGCGGCCCACGGCGTTCACAGCGGCCTTGGACGCGCGATAGCCGTACATGCCGCCCGAGGAGTTGTCCTCGATGCTGCCCATGCGGCTTGTCACGATGCCAATCTTTGAGCCGCGCTTCAGGTTCGGCAGCAGCGCGATGGCCGAGCGAAGGGGACCCAGCGTGTTGACTTCGAACTGGTGACGAATGGCGTCAAAATTCGGTGCCTGCAGCGACTCCGCCGACAGAACACCGGCGTTCAGCACCACCACGTCGAGCGAAATGTCTTCGAGAGCCCGTGGCAACAGGTTCAGCAGCGCGTCATCGGTGACATCCACGCCGGTGATCACGTTCGCGTTCGTTGCCTCAAGGTCCGGGTTGGTGGTGCGGCAGACGGCAAAGACTGTATCGCCGCGCTTACAAAACGCCTTCACAAGCTCCAGACCGATGCCACGATTCGCACCGGTGACGAGTACATTTGCCATGATCAGCACCTGAATGTTGAGAGAGGGGGAACAGCCACTCCGAAGTTCTGTACACCGAACCCCTCGTGTAAACGCACCTTGCGTCGATTGTGGTGCCAATCTAGACATCAGGGCATGAGACCACCCGTCAACATAGAGCGTCTGCGCAGCACACTGAAGATCCTGGGAGACGAGGCTCGTTCGCCCGGATGTATTTTTCTGGTCGGTGGCGCCACCGCGCTGCTTTATGGCTGGCGGAACAGCACCATGGACATCGACCTCTGTATGTCGCCCGAACCGCAGGGCGTGTTTGAAGCCATTCGCCGCGTGAAGGACCGCCAACAGGTCAGTATCGAGCTTGCCAGCCCCCCGGATTTCATTCCCGAAGTGTCTGGCTGGCGTGACCGCTGCGTGTGGATTTGTCGTCACGGAAACGTGGATTTTTTCCATTACGATCTGGTTTCGCAGGCACTCGCCAAACTGGAGCGTGCACACATCAGAGATCTGGCGGATGTTACCGAAATGGTTGCTGCCGGTCTCGTGAGCCGAAAACAAATTCTGGAAGGGTTCGAGACTATTCGACCAG
>JAGWVZ010000589.1 GCA_018970625.1 Myxococcales bacterium
GTTACCAGCGTGTCGCCCGAGCAGGACTGAACTCCCGATGAACAGGTGTTCGCCAGACACGCGCCCGCGACACAGCTCGTACCTGATTCGCAGGTGACCACGGGCAGGAATCCCAGACCGTCTTCACGACACGTCCGATAGCCGGGCCCCACGCACGCAGATGCGCCAGGAACGCAAATCCGAACCTCGCACACCCCGTCCGCGCAACCACAACCAAACTCGGCATCAGCACAATCCGGCGTCGCCGAACACGCGATGCCCACCTGCGTCGTTCCCGACTCGTCACACGCCAGCACGGTGTCACCGTCGCAGGTAAATGAACCGGGCTCACACGTCTGCACGCGGCAGGTACCTTCGACACACGACTGACCATCGCCACAGGGCAACGACTCTCGCGAGGTGCCGGTGCGGTCGCACAGGAACGCCGTACTCGCATTCAGGCAACCAATCTCGTTCGGCTCACAAATCTCTGTCACGCACGAGGCTCCATCGGCTGACTGTACACACCGGTCCTCGCACGTCGCGTCCAGATAGCGCGCGCCATCGTTCGCGCAGGTCTGAAGGGTGTTTCCGTCACAGCGCGTCTCGCCCGGCGCACAAATCGGCTCCTCGATAGGCCGGCACAGCCCTTCACGGCAGGCCTGACCACCCGCGCATTGCGCATCGTCTGTGCACTGTGCAGCCACACATTGACCGGTCCGCGTGTCGCATGCCTCGCCTGCCGCGCAATCCACCGCCAGCGTGCAAAACGACTCGCACGTCCCTTCCACGCACCGACTCCCCGCGCCGCAGTCTGACGACGACAGACACCCCACACACACGCGACTGTCCGGGTCACACACGGGCAGCGCACCCCGACAAGGGTCTGCCACGTCGCACGCCTCGCGACACTCCCCCTCAAAGCAAAGCTCTCCCCCGCGGCAATCGGTCGCGTCCACACAGGGAGGCAACACCACCGCGTCGCCACCACCCGAGGTGTCCGTCACACCCACATCGCCCGAGCCGCCTGCAGGAACGGACGCCCCATCACCGCCGCATGCAAACAGCACAAGACCAGAACACAGGACTGTAACGGGATGCCTAAACCACATAGCTTCCTGAAAGTAACGGCCGAGGCGCCTCATGCGTCGCTCGGAAATGTACGGAATTGAGCAACGTACTAGTCCAAACTCACCTTCAGGGCAACCGTGGCCTCGTGCGCGTGCTCATCTCCCCTCTTGCCCTCACGCCCCCTCTGGCTGCAGCCAACCAAACGCCGCAACCCCGGCAAGAGCATTGCGCACACCGCCCCCACAAAGTAATCCCGTGGAACCTGCGTAACCCCTGCTCCGTGGAAACGAACATGGCCGGCTCCAGCCTCCTGATGCTCATCGATGATATTGCGACTCTCCTGGATGACATCTCGGTCATGACCAAGGTGGCCGCGAAGAAGACCGCAGGCGTGCTCGGCGACGACCTCGCGCTCAACGCCAATCAGGTCACCGGGCTCTCCTCGGAACGCGAGCTTCCCGTCGTCTGGGCCGTCGCAAAAGGATCGGCCATTAACAAGGCCATTCTCGTTCCCGGGGCCATCGCGATCAGCATTCTCATGCCATTCGCCATTACCCCACTCCTGATGGCTGGTGGCGCATTTCTCTGTTTCGAGGGTTTCGAGAAAATTGCCCATAAATGGCTGCACCCGAAACAGGAGACCGACGCCCATCGCGAAGAATTGCATAAGGCCCTGCTCGACCCCCAGGTCGATATGGTCGCGCTCGAAAAAGAAAAAATAAATGGTGCCGTACGCACCGATTTTATTCTCTCGGCCGAAATTGTCGTCATCTCGCTCGGAACCGTCGCCAACGAAACCATGATCAAACAGGTCGGCGTACTCATCGGTATTTCGCTGATCATGACGGTGGGCGTTTATGGCCTCGTCGCCGGTATTGTCCGACTCGACGACATTGGACTCTGGCTGTTGCGGCAGCCCGGAACCGCGAAACAGAAACTCGGACGTACCATTCTGGCGGCCGCCCCCGTGCTCATGAAAACCCTCTCTGTACTGGGTACAGCCGCGATGTTTCTTGTTGGTGGTGGCATTGTCGCGCACGGCGTACACGCCATCGAAGACGTCATTCATAACATCGCGCACGCCGCTGGCCCCATCGGCGACGCCGTGCTCCCCACCGTCCTGCATGGCGTCGTCGGCATTCTTGTTGGTGCCGTCATTGTCGCGCTCGTCACCGCGTTTCAGAAATTGCGCGGCGCCAGCGCACACTGATTCACAAGGCCTGCCCGGTGGGGCACCTGTGATTCGCTACAGGCAGGGCGGCGGTCCTATCCGCCACAGCCATCGATCACTAACCGGCGCTCCGACGAAGCTGACCCATCGCAAGCGCTGTGCGCTGCACCCACAGCCGCCGAGCGAGCCAGCGCGGCGACGTCAGGCGTGAGGCGCGGAACGTGGACTGCGGGAGCATCGCCGACGCACCCATCATGCGTTCCAGCAACGGACGCACGTCGGCGCCCAGACCATCCAGAATCTCGGCGGCGACCAGCAGCCCCGACTCCGCACCGCCTTCCATATATCCCTGATGGTCCAGCGACGTGTGTTCACCGCAGAAGTGCAGGTTGCCTGCACGCTGACCTTCCACGCCGTAAAACTCCCACTGACCGGGACCATAACAAAGGTACGAGCCCCGCGCCCACGGCGAGGTTGGCCAGTGAAATCGCACGACCCGCTCGTTGAACGC
>JAGWVZ010000026.1 GCA_018970625.1 Myxococcales bacterium
GACGACACCCGCTCCCGACACCGGATGGGTCAGGCAGAGCGCGAGCTGCTCGAATACGCTGCCCTGCTGCACAATATTGGTCACGCCATTAGCCGGTCGTCGCATCACAAGCACTCGATGTACGTGATTCGCAACGCCGACCTGCAGGGCTTTACAGATCGCGAAAAGCTGATCATGGCAAACGTCGCGCGCTACCACCGACGGTCGGGACCCAAGTCGCGGCACCCCGACTACATGGAGCTCGAGCCGGCCGACCGCGAGCTGGTCAAGCGGCTCAGCGCGCTGCTCCGGCTGGCAAACGGACTCGACCGTGGACATCGCGGCAACGTTCACACCGTGACGGCTCATGTGGTGGGCTCCAGACTGCAGGTGCAGTTTCTCGCCTATGACGACCCGTCGCTCGAGCTCATGGCCGCGCGAGAGGCCACCGAGTTCATCCATCAGGTGCTCGGCCTCGAGCTGGAGTTACAGGCCGGCTGACCTGCCACGGCATGGCATTGTCAGCCGCGACACGTCGGGCTAAGGGGCGGCCCCGTCAAAGGTAACGCGGCCCGGCTGCGTGTGACTCTGGTTTCGCAGGCTGAACATGTGGCTCTGGAACTATCTGGCGCGTCCCGCACTCTTCGCGTTTGACCCCGAAAAGGTCCACGAGTTCAGCATGGGAGCGTACTCCCTGCTGTCTGCTCCTTCGGTGATGCGCGCGGCCGAACGAAAGTGGCTGGTCGTGAACGACCCCCGACTCACGCAGACCGTCGGCGGGATCACCTTTGAGCGACCGCTCGGGCTCGCGGCCGGTTTTGACAAAAATGCCCGCTGGTTCAACGAATTGGCCGCGCTGGGCTTCGGCTCGATCGAGGTAGGAACGCTCACCGCCCACGCGCAGCCCGGCAACGACAAGCCACGCCTTTTTCGCCTGCCGGCCGATCGCGCGCTCATCAACCGCCTTGGTTTCAACAACGAGGGCTCTGCCGCTGCGGCCGCCCGCCTCACGGGCATGCGGCGTGACACGGTGCTGGGCATCAACATTGGCAAGTCAAAGGTCACGCCCAACGAAGAAGCGCTGCACGACTACCTGACCAGCTTCGAGCGGCTGTTCCCTTTTGCCGACTACGTCACCGTCAACGTCTCGTCGCCCAATACGGCTGGCCTGCGCGACCTGCAGGCGCGCGAGCCGCTGCTTGAGTTGCTCAGCGGCATTCAGAAGCTGAATCAGCAGCTGGCGCAGGCATCCAACCAGACAGCCAGGCCCGTCTTCGTCAAAATCGCCCCCGACCTGAACGATGCCGACATCGACGCCACCGTCGAGCTGGTGGCAGACACGGGCATTGCCGGCATCATCGCCACCAACACGACCATCTCGCGAGACGGGCTCCGCACCGATGCCAGCCGCGTGCAGCAAATCGGCGCAGGCGGTCTGTCGGGCGCACCGCTGACGCTCCGAAGCCGGGCTTTTGTAGCGCGCCTGTACAACCGCACCGAAGGCCGTTTCCCCATCATCGGCGTCGGCGGGATCATGGACGGCGACGACGCCTGGGAGATGATCCGTGCCGGTGCCACGCTCATTCAGAGCTACACCGGCTTCATCTACGGCGGCCCGACCTTTGCCCACGACGTGCATCGACGCTTGCTGCAACACCTGGATCGCGTGGGCGGTAACCTGCGCGACCATGTCGGTTCCGCGGCACGACAGCTCAGCGCCTGACTCGCAACGTACATTTTTGCAGGGCGGCGGCCATGACCACGCCTTCGCTCCGATTCAACCCTGCCGTCCCGACGCACCGCCGCCCTGCCCTGAAGCTGGTCCGGGGGTCAGGGTCGAATGTAGAGTCCGGTCATGTACAGGTCGCCGTCGGTGTCCTGAACCGCGCCAACGCCCATGTGCGTGTACTGGTCGTTCAGGATGTTGCGACGGTGCCCCTCCGAGAGCATCCATGAGGCGTGAGCGCCGCCAACGTCCGAATAATGCGCCAGATTTTCGCCGGCCCATACAAACGGGATCTGTCGAGCATCGAGCCGCCTGAACGACGCCTCGCCTTCGGGTGAAACATGGCTGAAGTAGCGACGATATCGCATGTCCGCCGAGTGTTCACGCCCTGCCCACACCAGCCGCAGATCGCAGGCCAGCGGCTCAATGTCGCGGGCCAGACGCTCGCAGTTGGCAAGTCGCCAGGTGAGCGTCTCGAGGTCGTCACCGCAGCGCCCCCACTCGTCCGCCAGCGGCGTTGGCGATGGGGTGTCATCAGGAGCCCACTCTTCCTCGTAGTCCGACATGTCGTTCAGACGCACGTCAGCGATCGAGCACACGGGCTCATCGGTGCTGGCGGGAACCGACCCCACCTCGATCGTCGTACCCCATTCATTCCATGAAAACGGGACATCGCGCGCCGAATCGGCGTCCGGCTGATGAACCGTATCGGACGGATAGTGTACGACGCAGCGACCCTGTGAGTCGCATGTGTAGCCACGCGAGCAGTCGAGGTGCGACTCGCACGTCCACCCATCGCTGGCGCGGGAGTCGGCATCACACGCAGCGAGAACGCCTACGAACACCGAGGTCCACAGCAACCCCAGCGCCGCTATATGATTAGAAATGCGCATGCAGTCTCGTGTGAAACAACGGGCGCAACCTACCTGTTCACACGTCCGGCTGCAAGCCCCGGCATAGAATCTGTGAACAGGTCACGGCGCGCCAGCCGGTCGCGCCTTACGACGGCAGCGCCAGACGACGAAGCGCCGGTGCGTCGATGCCGTGAGCCCCTGCGAGCTCAAGGGCGGCCACGATGCGCCCTGCGGCCGCCCTTCCCCCGGTGGGCATGTCGCGCATATTCTGCAGGCCCTCCCGAATCCGCTGTCGGGCCGGCCCGACCGGAAGCAGTTCGTTCAGGCGCACACTCGCCAGCGCCAACCCTTCCATGATCCACGCCTCAACGGCGTCCGAGTGCCTGTCCATGGCGTCACCCAGCGTGGTTGCACCGGCGAGCGACATGGCCGAAATCGTCAGAATAAACGCGAATTTGGTCGCCAGCCACTGATCCAGCTCCAGCCTCGATCCGGCCAACCGCGTCGGCATCCCCACCTGCTGCTGTGCGTCCTGCAACATCTCGGCATGCGGACCCCAGAGCACAGTCGGTTGCCCGACGATCTGGGGCATCCCCTTCTTTCGCAGCGTCCACACCATGGCCCACGTCACATCGGGCCAGCCCTGCAGCAGCGCGTCACCCCGAAACGTCGCGTTCTGCACCAGCATCACGTCACCACGTCTGTCGGGCTCAACCTGCCCAAGCACAGAAGGCAGCTGCGCCTCGGGAACAGCCACCAGCAGCGGTGTTCCCGGCGCGCGACCCCGTTGCTCCTGCGAGAACGACATGGACCGGGTGACCGGAATCACCGGGTGTCCCGCGCGCAGCAAACCATGGGCGAACCACGACCCGAGCTCACCGAGTCCCACCACGATCACCGGACCACGCGACTCCAGGGACTGGACCAACACAAGCAACACCTGAATTGACGTCGATAAACCGGCTCGGGCATGGTGCGCCTCGCCGTAAGCCACCGAGTGACTACCATGACGCCCATCGCTATCGCATTTTCTGTCGCCTGCGCAGCCTTTGTCATCGGTCTGTTGGTCGCCGAGAAGCGACACGATGATCGCTTGCGGTGGATCTTCAAACCGGCAGCTTCGCTGGCCTTCGTTGTCGTTGGCCTTGGTTCGGGTGTTTTAGACTCCGCATACGGATTTTTGATCCTCGCCGGCCTGATTCTGTGCCTTGGCGGCGATGTTTTGCTGATACCCAAAAAAGAGATGACCTTCCTGGCCGGCCTGGGGAGCTTTCTGCTGGGGCACGTCGCCTTTGCGGTCGCGTTCGCTGGCCTGCAGCCCGAGCCTGTGCAGGTGGCCATCGGAGTTGGCATCGCCCTGGCGATCGCCATACCGGCGATGAAGTTCATCTATCCGCATGTACCCGGCGACATGAAGGTGCCGGTGATTGCCTACGTGCTGGTGATCTGTGCGATGGTGGGAACCGCGTGGGGCGCCTGGCAGGCTGGAGCCACGGCGTTGATTCCGATCGGCGCGTTCGCGTTTCTGCTGAGCGACCTCTCCGTGGCGCTCGACCGCTTTGTCGGCGAAAAATTCGTGAACCGACTGTGGGGCATGCCGTTGTACTTCGGATCTGTCGTCCTGATCGCGCTCACGCCTTCCCTCATCCCTGTCTGACCCCTCCTCCTTTACCGGCTACGGCTCATGAATCCCGTTGACCTGCGCTCCGACACCGTCACGAAACCGACCCCTGAAATGCGCGCCGCCATGGCCACGGCCGACGTCGGGGACGACGTATTCGGCGACGATCCGAACGTGAACGCGCTGCAGCTGGAGGTCGCGCAGCTGCTGGGCAAGGAGGCCGCCCTGTTTGTGCCGTCCGGCACCATGTCGAACCAGTTGGCGCTGCGGGCGCACGGGCAGCCGGGAGACGCGCTGCTGGCGCACACGCGTTGCCACATCCACGCCTGGGAAGGCGGTGGGCCGGCGGCGATTTCGGGCCTCACCACGCGCACCGTCGATACCCCGGACGGCCTGTTGCCACCGGACTGGCTGCTGGCCAACCTGAACCTGGACGGCGACCCGCACCGGTCACCCGCCCGAATTCTGACGCTCGAAAACACGCACAACGCCTGCGGCGGCATTGTGCTCGACCAGCCGCGCGTGCGAGAGCTGTGCGAGACGGCGCGTTCGCAGGGCGTTGCCACGCACCTGGATGGTGCCCGGCTCATGAACGCCGTGTCCGCGTCCGGCCGATCGGCGGCCGAGCTGGCGGCGCCGTTCGACTCGGTGTCGCTGTGTCTGTCGAAGGGGCTTGGCGCGCCCGTCGGTTCGGTGCTGGCAGGCTCGGCGACGTTTGTGCGCCGCGCCTGGCGTTTTCGCAAGATGCTCGGCGGCGGCATGCGCCAGGCGGGCATTCTGGCGGCAGCGGGTCGTTTTGCGCTGCAGCATCATGTGGCGGGGCTGGCTCATGACCATCGCCGCGCCAAAGCCTTTGCACATGCGTGCGCAGGGTTGCCAGGGCTGAAGGTCGATGTGGCCAGCGTGCAGACCAACCTCGTGTATGTAACCGTCAACATGGAAGAAATGCCGACTCCGCAGCGGCGGCCCGACGACACCATGACCACACGACTTGCGGCGCAGGGCGTGTGGATCACCGGCGACGCCACTCGCTTTCGCGCCGTGTTTCACCTGCAGGTGGATGACGATGGGCTGCAACGGGCGATCGAAGCGGTGCGGGCGGCGGTGTACTCGGGGGGCTGAGGTCGGCGCGGGTCAGCAGAACGCTGGGCGAAATTCGTCGCGAAGACCACCCCGGTAGTCTGCCTTCGTTGCGTGTGCGACGCACTCTCCTGGATTACCCCTCGGCCAGAATCGTCAGCGTATCGCCGCTGACCTCGGTGCTGAACTGCACCAGTCCCCGGGGTGCGGGGCCGCCGGTTCGTTCGCCATCAGCGCTGAACGTGGCGCCGTGACAAGGACAACGAAACCCGTTGCCATCGACGTTCACGGAACATCCCTCGTGCGAACAGTACGAGCTGAGCGCGCGATACACGCCTTCGCCCTCGTTTCGCACAAAGATGTCGAAGCCATAGCCGGAAACCGACCGCGGAATACTGGCCACGCCCCCGACGGAGGCGAGCGCCGGGTAATCCGAGAGCTGAATGGTCACGTCCGACGTCAGCGCCGGGTCCTGCGTGTCGCCGCAGCCCGAAGCCGCGACGGCGCAGGCCGCACACGCGGCCGTGGCCATGGCACCCTGAAGAACGGCACGACGCGACAAGTCTGTAGTCCTTTCCATAACAACCTGCAGGCAGAGCGAGACGCCTCCACAAGGCGATTGGCAGGCGAAGCTGACAGGAAATCGGTTACGAAGCAACGGTGCACATGCACCGCAAGGGGCTGTGAACGCGAAGCGCACAACTCATCAGCGTGCTGCCGCCGCGCCAGCGCTGAGGACGAGATTCCTGCAGTCATCCGCCGGCGTCGCAAGTAGCCGCGAACGTTTACATCCGTCGGTCGCACCACTACAGCACTGCCGCACCCCCCGCCCCGTTCGGCATGTCCACTGGCCTGCGATATATGGCGCTCGCCGCCTTCTGGTTCAGCATCATGTCGCTGCTGGTGAAGCTGGCTGCCAACCGTGGTCTTCCGAGTCAGGAGCTCGTGCTGGCGCGCGCGGTCGTGACCCTGCTGCTGTCGTGGTGGATGATTCGCCGCGAGGGTATTCCCATGTGGGGCGTCAACCGAAAACTGCTGCTGCTGCGCGGCATGACAGGCAGCGTGGCGCTCATGGCCTATTACGCGTCTGTGGCCGAGCTACAGCTGGCTGACGCGACCATCATTCAATACACCAACCCGGTCATGACGGCTCTGCTGGCCTCGTGGAGTCTGGGCGAGCGTGTGGAACGTCTGACGTGGGTCGGTGCCGCAGCGAGTTTTGCCGGCGTGCTGCTGGTGGCCAGACCGTCGTTCCTGTTCGGCGATGTGGCGTCCACCATTCCGCTCTCGGCGATCGCCCTGGCGACCTTTGGCGCCTTCATGAGCGCTGTGGCGTACGTGATGATCCGTCGACTGCGCGACACCGAGCACCCGATGGTGATTGTCTGGTATTTTCCGCTGGTCGCGGTTCCCACCTCTCTGCCGTTTGTGATCATGAACCCCGTGATGCCGGTGGGCTGGGACTGGGCACTGTTGCTCGCCATCGGCATCGCCACGCAGCTGGGTCAGGTGAACATGACACGGGCGCTGATCCACGAGAAGGCAGCGCGAGCCACGGGCATGAGCTACCTGCAGATTGCGTTTGCGTTCCTCTGGGGGATGCTGCTGTTCGGTGAGCGCCCGCACTGGACCAGCCTGCTTGGCGCAGTGATTATTCTGGTGGGGACGGTGGGGATATCGTCGCTGGCGGCTCGAAGATCGAGACCGGAAGAGGCAGGGCGGCCGTCCGATACAAGTCCTGCAGCTCCGCTGGCGTGAGCGCACGCACACAGCGCGGATTCAGGCTGCCGAGCTCGACAGGGCCAATGGATTCGCGGCGCAGCTTGACGATCTGAAAGCCGGCTTCCTGCGCGAGACGCCTGATTTCGCGATTTTTTCCTTCGTTGAGCCACACGTCAATCCAGGTGGCTCGCACGCGCAGCTCTCGAAATGCGACGCGCACAGCACGATACGTAACGCCGCCCTGAACAATCCCGTTTGTGAAGACAGCGAGCCGGGGGTCGTCGGGTTCGATGCGGTCGCGAATCTTCAGGCCATACCGCTTTTCGATCGCAAAGGCGGGGTGCAGCAGCCGGTGAGCCAACATGCCGTCATTGGTGAGCAAGAGTGCTCCCTCGGAGTTGAAGTCAAGGCGACCCACGGCAAAGACTTCCGGCGCCCAGTCGGGCAGGTAGGCGGCGAGCGTGGGCCGGTCGTCGCCCGAGACCAGCGCGGTCAGGTGCCGCTTTGGCTTGTGCATGAGCAGCACGATCGCGGGCGGGTTGGGCAGCGTGGCGTCATCGAGTTGAAGGACAGCGTCCACGGGCACGGGTTCGGCAAATCGGGTGACACAGGTGCCGTTCACCTTGACGCGTCCCTGCTGAATCCAGCTGCGAACGGTGTCTTTACTGGCAGCACGTCTGGCCTGCAGCAGCTTCTGCAGCGGCACACGCACGTGGCCATCGACCAGCGCGGCGCTGTCGAGCGAGACCTCGTCGGCGAGGTCATCGTCGATGCTGGCGGGCGTTGAATCCTGAGTGGTCATACCAAAAAGCCTCTGCTCGCGTGAGCCGTTCAAGCCGAACCGGGATTCGTGTGTTGACTTGTGACCCCGATTCGACGACCTAGCGCGAAAAGCGGCCCGGGCACCCAGTCTGGTCCCATGACGCAGGAACAAAGATGCAAGTAGCGAACGATAAGGTGGTGAGTCTGGCGTACACGCTGCGTGACGCCAAGGGTGAAGTTCTGGATTCAGCCAACGCGAGTGATCCGCTGCACTACCTGCATGGTCACAACAACCTTCTGCCGGCCTTTGAGGCCAACCTGCTGGGTGCTGTGGTCGGACAGAAGGTGGAGTTCAAGCTCTCGGCGGCCGATGGCTACGGCGAGTACGAGACCGCCAATCTGCAGGAGATCGATCGTTCACTGCTGCCCGCCGGGCAGGACCCGGAGCCGGGAATGGCGATCCTTGCCGACTTTGGTGGTGGACAGCGCCCCTTCCCGATCACGAAGGTCACAGCGACCCACATCACCATTGACCTGAACCACCCGCTGGCTGGTCAGGAGCTGCACTTTTCGGTAGAGGTGCTTGAGATTCGTGACGCAGAGCCGGTGGAAGTCGCTCATGGTCACGTGCACGTGCCGGGCATGCACCACCACTGATTGGCAGTGCGCGGCTGGCTTTGGCTTGCCGCGGAGCTGTTCGGCGGGGCGAGTTGTCGTGCAAGCAACAATCGCGGATGGATGCGTGGGACGATGACCGGAAAGCGTTGATCAGCGTCCGGGCTGGGTCGGGCCTGCAATGGGGAGTGGTGATGGCTCCTGCTGCGGTCCGCAGGTGCCGTTTCCACCATCCGTGGCCGGCATGGTGACGTTGTCATCCAGTCCGAGTGAGCGATCGACACGTCCGATACTGGCATCACGCCTTGCGAGCGCTGAGGCGCCGCGGCCATCGGAGGACGCGCTCCCCAGCAGCTGTTGCGATGCGTCCGTACGGTTATGCAGGCCGGCTCCAGCGCAACCGGTAACCATGGCGAGTGCGCCCGCGAGCACGAGCATAACCGCAACGGGGAACCGCGATGGAAGCCTGTCCATGGGTTTCACGGGTGAAGGAGGTGTCATGCGGCGGTCTCTGGTGTCGAAAAACTAACGTCTGGCGTCGTCTGAACGATGACCACTGCAAATTTTGTTCCTGCCACTCTGCTAACGGCAGAAAACACCCCTCTGCGTCGCTGAAGGGTCTTTTCAGCTGTTCCGGGTCGTTCTGGATGGCACGTTGGCGACCGCCCGTGCGACCTCGATCGCGAGGGTTTCGGCTATCCAGGCCAGCCGGAGTTCGTCTCCTTCGGTCGATGGGTGAAAGTCGAAACAGGCCTCGCTGTTGAACACATGCACCGCGGTCATCAGCACCATGGCCAGTCGCTGCGCCGACGGATCGGTAGCAGGCAGCCCGGTGAGATCGCATGCATACCGCAGGGTGATGACGCGCATTCGCTCGATGGCAGGTCGCAGTGACTCCACCAGTTTGTCGGAATAGCGGGCCGCCAGAAGGATTTCGCGCCAGGCCAGCCCGGTTTCGCTGCGAGACACGCGTCGCGTCTCTCGCAGCAGGGGCAATAGTGGGTGCTCGCCCTCGACGTGATCGAAGTTGGACTGTCGACCCGTTACAAAAGCCTCCTGAATCCTGCTGGCGAGCTCCTGACCGACGCGAATGAGCAGCTCATCGCGTGAGGAGAAATGGCGAAACACCCCCCCGTTTGACACACCCGCCTCGTCACAGATGCGCTGAATGGTGGCACGGGCATGCCCGGACTCGGCAAGAATGTGAATCGTCACATCGATCAGCCGCTTTTGCGTGGCCAGAGAGCGAACCTCGGAACGTGTGTGTTCCATTTCGGCTCCGTAGAGGTCATGCGCCAGCGTCGGACGAGACGTCGGCACGGGAACCCGGATAGGTAGAGTGAATGCGGTGGTAGCTTGCCTGCGTGACATCCGCAAAGGAAAATCGCGCTGCGACATCGCGAAGAACGCAGAGAAGTGCGCCAGCCGCACCCCGAAATTCAGGTGGCGTGTTGCACCCGTCTGGCGTTTTCTGGCATCCGTTCTTAGGTGGCCGTGCAACCTGTGCACTTGAAGCGTACATCCCGGTGAGCTGCTATGACCATGGCGATTCCTCCTCTGATTCACGCGCTGCGCATGACGGCTCTCCGACTGGACAGCGGTGCGCCGTTCCGCTGGACGCACATGGGCGCCTGCATCTGCGGCAATCTGGCCCAGACCGTGACCCACCTTTCGGCAGCGGAGATTCACCGGGCCGCGCTGCAGAAGGCCGGCGACTGGGGCGAACAGGCCTATGACTACTGTCCGGCAAGCGGCCTCCCCATGGATCACATCATGGGCACGCTGCTGCAGCTCGGACTCGGTCCCTCTGACATCCGTCATCTGGAACGTTTGTCAGACCCGGCTGTACTGCGTCGCCTGCCGCTGGAGCAACGCATGCTCAACCGACTCGATCGGGGCGACGTGGTGGTGTACCTCAACGCCTGGGCCGACCTGCTGGAAGAGCGGGCAGCACAACGCGTGCTTCAGGCCGTGGCCTGAACCTGTGTCGATTCAGGAGTTCAGCACAAGCACCGGGCAAGGGGATTGCGCGAGTAATCGCTCCACGGTGGGACCGAGATACAGTCGATTGGTGCCGACCATGATGTTCGTGCCAACGACGAGCAGGTCATAGTGATGCCGGGCGATTTGGTTCAGAATTTCGTCCTCCAGATTGGGCCCGAATCGTACCGACGCATCCACGGTGGCCCCCATCGAGCGCCCAATCTCCGAGAGCGAGTCAATTGACTCGTTGGCCAGCGCCAACTTCTGGTCAAGTTCACGCGCATCGTCGGCCACTGACGCCGCGCCCGCATGGGTCACAAAGTGAAACATGGTGACCTCGGCCCTCGTTCCGCGGGCCAGCAGGAAGGCGAGCTCAGCGGCCGTTTTCTCGGACTCCAGCCCCGTAGAAGGCACCAGGATCCGCTTGATCGTCATGTCGTCGGTCCAGTGACGACAACTGATGACCAACGTGGGGCACGGGGCGCTTCGGACAATCGCATCAACGACGGGATTGAATACCATCTCTCCGTGTGGCGAGAGCTCGGGAGCTCCCATAACGAGAATGTCGTAGTCACGCGCCGCCTCGTCCAGGATGGCGTTTGCCGGGGAGTCACCCACCACGACGCGGGTGGTGACCTCTCGTTGTGTCATCATGCGACGCAGACTCGCGACGTAGTCCTGCGCGACCGGCCGCTGTTCGGCCGTGGTGACGGTCATGATGGTCAGGGCGAGATCTTTGTCGAGGGCACCCAGCAGATAGGCTTCGACCGACTGCGTGGCAGCGGCTCCCTCGGAGCGGGTTCGCACCGGCACAAGTGCTCGCGTCAGACGACCGAGGAGACTTCGCGAACGAATCTCCTCGCGCCGCATGCGGTCCTGTTCCTGTGCGTCAGGTTCAATGCGTAGCAGCAGCCAACGAAGCGCGGGAGGCGCCATCAGCGAGGTAACGATGGCCATCACCACGATGACCGAGAACATCGGGGGGCTCAGAACCCCTAATCGGAGACCGATCGTGGCAATCAGAATCTCCATCGCCCCACGGGCATTCAACCCCGCGCCATAAGCGAGCGCGTTCAGATGTGGGCGCTTACCAATCAGTCGGGCGCCCAGATAGGTGCCTGTGAATTTTCCGACACTCGCCACCAGAATGACCAGCAGCGCTATGCCGAGCAGACGCGGTTCGGTGAGCACGGAAAGATCGACCTTCAGGCCCGCCACCGCAAAAAAGATGGGGGCAAATACACCCATCCCCATGCCCTCGAGTTTGTGAACGACCTCACGCGGCAGCCGACGCACCCGCCCAAAGAGAATGCCCACAATAAATGCGCCCAGAACCGCTTCCATATGCGCAGCCATGGCCAGCGCGCCCCAGGCGAAGGCCATGGCGACGACAAGCGATACCAGACGTTCACTGCTGACAGCCCGATCCTGTACCCACCAGACCAGACGCTCGACCAGCCAACTGCCCACCGTGAAAGAGAGCAGCATGAAGCCCAGCACGACCACGACCGTCGTGCCCACTGAACCAACGCTCACCGTCTCCCCCATAGCCAGAGCGGCCACCACGCTCAGCAGAATCCAGCCGATGGTGTCATCACTCATGCCGGCAGCAATAATGGTCTGCCCGATGTCGCGGCGCATGACCTTGAGGTCCATGAGCACCTTTGCGATCACGGGAATGGCCGAGATAGACATGGCGATCGCCATGAACATGGCAAAGACCAGACGGGAAGCACCTTCCGCGCGCATGTCTTCGGGCAGCAGATACCCGAGCACAAAACCCGAGGATAATGTGGTCAGAATCCCCCCGAACGAGACGCCGATAGCGGTTCTGGCACGCCGCCGGATCAGCTCCAGGTCAATCTCCAGCCCCGTGAGAAGGAGCAGGAACATAGCGCCAATAAGGCTCACCAGTTCAAGCAGATAGCCCTGAATCTGAGAGCCCGGTACAAACCATGGAGCGAGCAGCGGAAACATTCCGCTCAGCACGGATGGGCCCAGAACAATGCCCGCCAGAATCTCTCCGACCACAGACGGCAGTTTGAACCGCTGCGCCACCTCTCCCAAAACCCGGGCGGTGACCAGCAGCGCGACCATCTGCACGAGCAATAACAGGACGACGTCGTGAGGGGCCGCCGTAAAAGGGGGTTGCATTCGACTCCTGATGCAGGACAGCTCAGCGCGGGCGTCTGCCATCAGCGTACGACAACGGCAACGATGGAGGCGCGAGGCCCGCGACCAGCGCAGGATCTACGACAGCCCTAATCTACACACCGGGTGAGGC
Source organism: Myxococcales bacterium (assembly GCA_018970625.1). Next base: position 12,627 of record JAGWVZ010000026.1, read on the forward strand.
TCTGTATTCCGCCGAAGAGCACTTTTGCGGACTGGCGCATGATTGACGAACCCGACGTCAGGCCTTCATATGACGGCCGCCCTGCCCATCTGCCCGTGTGTTCCATGTCCGTCCGTCCTGATTCGCCGTTTTCATCGAGCGCCGTACCTGCGCCCGGGTCGGGTGGCGCTGATTCGCCTGAGTCGCAAGTCGACCGGATCGGGGATGCGCGCGTTCTGGTGCGCAAGATGGCGATCGGGCTGCTGGTCATGTTCGTGGTCGCCGGACTCAGTGGCCTGCTATTGCGTGAGCCGCTGGTGCAGATCGGAGGGTGGTGCGTGACACGTTTCGGCATCGCGGGCCTGTTCGTGGCGACCTGGGTGACCGATACCAGCCCGCTACCGCTTACCAATGAGCCCCTGATGTTTCTGGCGCTCGGCGGGGGAATGGGTCGTTGGACGATATTTGCGGTCGTGTCTGCCGCGAGCGTGCTGGGCGGGGCGAGCGGCTACTTTTTTGGACGCACCCTGCACCGCTTTACCCGCGTGCATGAGCGCATGACACGCTGGAGCCCCGATGTCGTGTCGTGGCTGGAGAAGAACGGGGCATGGGGGGTCGCGGTCGCAGCGCTCACGCCGATTCCGTATTCCCTGAGCACCTGGACCGCCGGGATCATTGGCACACGGTTCTCGCTGGTCATGCTGGCAGCGCTGCTGCGTATTCCCAAGACCGCTTTCTACCTGCTGCTCTTGATCGCAGGCTGGGAGCTGGGTACCCATTCAGTTTCTTAATCTCCAGAACGGAAATCGACGTGTCAGCACAAAAAATCGTGCGCCCTTCGGGCGGCTCACTGGCGCTCGCCGCGCTCACTGCCCTGCTTCTTGCCTCTTGCGCCGACGACGGCAGCCCGGCCAATGATGCAGCCGATACAGGTCGCATTCAGCGCGATGCGGGCGTTACAAACGCCGGTGGGGGTGGAAATACCGGACTGGACGTCTCGATTGACCAGAACGGCGAAGATGAAACCGATGGCGGCGGCTCGTCGCCGCTGCCCGAACCTGACCCCGCGGTTCCACAGGATGACTGGCCGGCGGAATGGACCGCCGCAGAGCTCGAGGTTATTGAGCTGGTCAATCAGGAGCGGGCGGCGGGCGCGGATTGTGGTGGACGACGCTTTGCACCCGCCGGGCCGGTCGAGCTCGACGTGCAGCTGCGTGAAGCTGCGCGCGCTCACTCACAGGATATGGCCGACCAGCGATACTTCTCGCATGACAGCCAGGATGGGCGCGACTTCATGGACCGCATTCTGGCGACCGGCTACTCGGGTCAGGGCCCGTGGGGCGAGAACATCGCAGCCGGGCAAACCAGCGCGCAGGAAGTCGTGGATGGCTGGATGGACAGCCCGGGTCACTGCGAAAACATCATGACCGCGGAGTTCGGCGTGCTGGGTGTGGGCCTGTACCAGTCCCAGAGCTCGGAGTATGGCCTGTACTGGACACAAAACTTTGGTGGCACTCACTAGCGCGCCCGGCAACGGTGCACATCGGTTGATTATTGGGTTCGTTTCGTACTACGACCCACTCGCGATACGACGTACGTATTGAATGCGCATCGATTCTACCCGCGACCGGGAACCTGATGTCCAACGCTGTCCCTCGTGCACGGGCCTTTGAGCCCAAGGCGATTCCTTTTCTGTTGATGCATCTGGCGCCGCTGGCGCTCGTGTGGACAGGTTGGTCGTGGTATGGGCTCGCCGTTGCCGTGGCGTCCTACTACGTGCGCATGTTCGGCATTACCGCTGGATACCACCGCTATTTCTCGCACCGGTCCTTTACGACCGGCAGGGTGTTCCAGTTCGTGCTCGCATTTCTGGCGCAGGCGTCCATGCAAAAGGGGGTCATCTGGTGGGCAGCCAATCATCGGCACCACCACTGGTACTCCGATAAGGAGAACGACGTTCACTCGCCGGTTCGCCACGGCTTCTGGTGGTCGCACGTGGGCTGGGTGGTCAGCAAGGAGTGGGACTCTACCGACCCCCGCACCGTGCGAGACCTCACGCGGTATCCGGAAATTGTCTGGCTGAATCACTGGCACTGGGTGCCCGGAGTGGCCTGGGCCGTGCTCATGACAGCGCTCTTTGGATGGGAGATCGGCCTGCTCTGGGGATTCTTCATCAGCTCCATCCTCACCTGGCACGGCACCTTCACCATCAACTCGCTGTGTCACGTGATTGGCAAGCGTGTGTACACCACCACCGATACGTCCAAGAACTCTGCGATTCTTGCCGCGATTACGCTGGGTGAGGGCTGGCATAACAACCACCACTTTTATCAGCGCAGCGCGGCTCAGGGGTGGCGCTGGTACGAGGTCGACGTCACCTACATGGTGTTGCAGCTCCTGCAGCTTGTCCGCGTCGTATCGAACGTCTCCAAGCCGCCTCGCCATGTCATCGAGAAGACCATCGACCGCGCCATCCTCAACGATGACGGCCTCCTCAACACGGCCATGGCTGCCCGCACGGCTGAAAAGTTTCACGAGCAGGTCGAAGCGCTGAGTCACGCCGCCGAATCGCTCCTCGCACGAGCCGAGCAGGTGAGAACCGAGTTTCGGGAGCTGACCGACTGGACGCGCGAATCCATGAACGCTCGCATGGATAGTCTGCACGAATCTGCAGCCATCCTGCGAGGCCGCGCCGACCAGCTCTGCCGCGAGATCAGAGAGTCGAAAGACCGCACGCTCGAAGCGCTCAGTGAGAAGGTAGAAGCCATTCAGGGCACCGCGCAGGCGGTACTTGAGAGTGCGTCGCACTCACCCTCCAACGCCTGAGAGACCAGCGGCGCACGACGCGGCCACGCGGCGCCCAGCGCTCTCATCGGTCGCTCGTCCCGGACGCCGGACCGGCAAGGCGGCGAGCCATCGCCTGCGCCAGCCCGAAAGACGACAGCGGAGACGAACCCTCGGCCTTGTTGTTGATGATGACCAGCAGGTCTTTCGCGGGAGCCTGTGACAGGAGCAACTCGACGAGCTCTTCACGGGTCACATCATCGGGCGCAACCAGCTGGTGAAACGGGGCAAACTCATCTTTCGCCTCGCTGTACGTGCGACCATGGGCCAGCATCCAGCGCACCACCAGTCGGGACTGCGGAAATCGTTGCAGCCATTGTGCCTGCTGGCCCACACGCGGAACAGAAGGATGACTGTTCACACAGTGAACCACGTTCCGGTCTGCCAGCACCTCAAACCATTCGTCGCAGAAGAACTCGCGGTTACGAATCTCCACGGCCAGGGTCACGCTCGCAGGCAATGCCGCAAAAAAGCGGTCCATCTGCGCTATCGCAGGGCGCACGCCACCCATTGCGCGCAGCGGTAGAGGGGGAAACTGCATCAGCAACACGCCGCCTTTCTCGCCGAGCCCATCCAGAAACGGACGAACGCAGCGGTCGACGGCGACCTGCGCGTCCAGAAACTCGAGCCGAGCTTCACCGGTGCGCCCGTCCAGAGGCGACAGCACCCCTTCCCACATCTTCACAAGGAAGCGGAAGTCCTGCGGCACCTGCTCGGCATAGGCACGCAGAACATCCGTGGTGACGGGTGCGTAATAGGTGCGGTCAACGCCGACGGTACGGAGCAGCGGGTGCCTGGCATATGCCCAAAGCCCGTCGCGGGCGAGGGCCTCGGTCGAATGCCGCCCTGCAAAGACGATCCCCTGCCAACCGGGAAAGGTCCATGACGAAGTGCCCAGGCGAAGGTGGACGGGGAGTCGCGCCGCTGCCATGCGGTGCTCTGCAAGCACGCGCGCGGGCTGAACGGGGCGGCGGTCCTGCTCACTCAGAAGCCAGGGCAGCTGCACCGACGCCTCGCGCGGTGTGGGGTCGTCTATCGGCAAAGACGCACTGTGACCCGACCCGAGCTGGTGCGGAGCGTGAAGCTTCTGGTTCAGGTCAAAGTCGGACTCGCCTTCGGGCCGAACGTGTTTGCTGCTGAACGTCGGCTCGGGTGTGGACGTGTTGAACAGGTCGAGCTGGCGCTTTGTCGAACTATGTGCACGCGGCATGGGCGCCTGTACCTTTCTCTACCACATCGCTGGCCGGCGTTGGCCCCGGAGAGTGCCTGACGCTTGGCGCGAGATGCATTCCAACGTTGAAATATGCAAGCAGTCTGGTAACGCGCCCACGGCGGGGTGGACTGGTCAGGATGCGATC
>JAGWVZ010000590.1 GCA_018970625.1 Myxococcales bacterium
GCCGACCAGGCGATTTCAAGCGTGTGGCTGCCGCGGATGTTGCTGGTTTTCTGATCGGCCGACCGGCGTTTGTATTTCACGGCGAACAGCGCAATGGCACCCACGATGCCTGCGAAGAAGATGATGTTCAGCGCCAGCACGAAATAGAAGAGCCCATCGTGCGATGCGGCGAACGTGGACCCTGCGAAGGGGAGCAGGGGAGGTCCGTCGAAGAGGCTGGCAATGAATAACGACTGCATGGGACAATTACCTCAGTCCATGACCTTTCTGTTGTGGCGCCGATCGGTGCGCCACAACAACGTGAGCAGAACAACCAAAAGTAGAAAACACGTGAGCGCTCCAACCCGCATCATCAGGAAGGCGTTCTTCACGTACGACTGTGAGTTGGGGTCGTACATGAAGCAGCCCAGGATGATACGGTCCAGCGTGGTTCCGATGCGACCCTCGGCGGATTCCAGCAACGCGAGGCGCACGTGTTGCGGGTCGTATCCAAGCCCGTACAGATAGCGCATGATGCGTCCATCGGGAGACGCAAACATCAACACGGACGGATGCGCGTATTCGTCACTCGCAGGGACGTATTGATAGCGATAACCCAGGGCCGTTGTGAGTGCGTCAATGCTCTCCTGCGAACCCGTAAGAAAGGTCCAGTCCACCTCTCCACGACCGAGCGCATCCAGATAATTCGTCCGCTTCTCCGAGGCGAGCGTCGCTCCTTCATCAGCGTCGAACGACAACGTCAGCAACCGAAAATTCTCTCCTGGCGACCAGTCGAGCTGCCGGAGAGACTCTACGAGCGCGTTCAGTTGTAGCCCACACAACATGGGGCAGCCGTAGTAGTTCAGCGTAATCAGAACGGGTCTGGACCCGTCAAAGTAGTCTGCCAGCTGGACCGCCCGACCCTCATGATCCACAAATGCGGCGTCGAGAGGCAACGCCTCACCGAGATGTTCATCGACACCAATCTGCTGCAGCGGGCCTGGCACCTGAGCGTCGGCAGGGCGCACAACGCAGGCACACAGTGCAATCAGCAGCACAATGGCGCGCACGATATGGACAGTCGTTGAAGGCAAAGCTTTTGGCCATCAGGCCCATCTGGAGGACAACACAACTCAGTGAGGCAGCGAAGATCCTTCGGCAGCGGGTGCTGGGGAGCCCTCAACTGCCGAGGAGCCTTCGTTCGCCAACACAGCCGACCCTTCTGTAGGTGCGGCCAAAGCGACCGGCAAGCCCGTGAGGGGGTCAATCTGCATCACGACCGAAGAACCTTCGGCTGCGACCATGGCACCAACGGCCGAACCTTCCAGCGCAGCGGCTTCGAGTGCGGGATCAACCGTCGGCACAGGGACCGGATCGAGGCTGATGGCAGCCCAGTCCTGACCGATATCAGCACCCGAAGACACCCGGCCCGGTGCGTCCATCCGGTTGGAGGGGACTCCCAGAGGGTGACCGGCCAGCAGTGTCGGGTTGGCTTCCAGGATGTCGAAAGCCACCTCGACGGGTACCCGATACGACGCCGGCGAAGCACCAGACGCTTCGTTCACGGCGTAGTTCTCGAGATATGAAGCGGCCACCTCACGCACTTCCGTGAGGCGAGCGTCGACAACCGTTCGATCTTCGCTTGTCGTCTTGGACATCCAGAAGACCCACTGGGCCACTCCGGCGCCAATCAGAACGAGCGACAATGTCAGTACGCCAAATCCAACGAAAATGCCGGCACCGGGAGCCCAGTCGGGTTCTACACCGTCCTGAAGGGCGTCCTCGTTGACGTCACCGACGGGATTGACGGGCCCGAGCTCATCTTCGGGGCGGCTGATTCCGATGACGTGAGAAACGTAGTACTTCTCAGAGCCGTCGGACGTTTCTTGTGTTTCCTTGGTGTTCTCAGACACGACAGGCCTCAATCAGTTCTCGAAAGCCAACGACTCGGGAAGACGCGGGTCCTTCACCGGAATCAGGGGAGCGCGTGAAAGCAGGAACGTGAACGCACCCACGAACACGCCGCCGACGCCCACAAAGGAAAGAATCTCGCTGAGTCCGAATGATGCGTTGCCGTGGTACACGTTCGGCATGATCATCCAGAACAGGTCGAGGTAGTGCATACTCAGGAGCCATACCGCGCCGATCACCAGCGTCACCGGGTTGCGCTTCATATGTCGGCTCATGAGGAAGAAGAATGGCAACACGAAGTGCCCGACCGCGAGTAACAGGGATACGGACCGCCACGAACCTTCCCATCGGTGCATATACCAGATGGTCTCCTCGGGGATGTTCGCGTACCAGATCAACATGAACTGCGAGAAGGAGGTGTAGGCCCAGAAGCAGTTCATGCCGAACATCATCTTCGCGATCCCGTGTTGGTGCTCCACGCTGATGTAGCCTTTCGTCAGGCCCTGACGGCGAAACAGCGTGGTGACGATCGCAAGAACGGCAAAGAGGGACATGAACGAGCCGGCAAAGTAGATGACCCCGTACATGGTCGAGAACCAGTGGTAGTCGATCGACATGTTCCAGTCGAAGGTCGCAAACGTGATGGAAAGCGCACCAAGCGCAATGCCGGGCGCAGCCAGCGCCTGAAGTCTACGGGTGATGGCGGTGTCACCCGAGGTATCCTGACGAATGGACAACCCCCGGAACACCAGCGCGAGGCCGGTCCAGATGAGGAAGTAAACGCCCGCACGTGCCAGGAAGAACCCCACGTTCAGGTAACCCTGCTTCCAC
>JAGWVZ010000591.1 GCA_018970625.1 Myxococcales bacterium
ATGCTACGGGCGGTGCCTTCGATCTGCAGCATGGCCGACTCAATGTTGTCTGTATTGAGGTCGGGCATCTTGATCTGGGCGATCTTTCGAACCTGATCGGGCGTCAGCTTCCCTACCTTGTTGCGGTTAGGAACGCCCGAGCCGCCATTGATGCCGATCTCTTTACAGATCAGAACCGATGCGGGGGGGGTTTTCAGGACAAACGAAAACGAGCGGTCCGCGTACACAGTGACGACAACCGGGATGATGTACCCCTTCTTGTCCTGTGTTGCGGCGTTGTAATCCTTGCAGAACTGCATCAGCTGAATGCCGTGCTGGCCCAGTGCTGGTCCTACCGGTGGACCAGGCTTGGCCTCACCGGCAGGGAGCTGCAGTTTAACCTGCGCAGTAATCTTCTTGGCCATGATTCAATCTCCCATGTCGGACGCCGAAAGACGCCGCTGGTGCAAACGATTTGCCGATGACAACAAAACGCTCAGGCAGTCGGCTCCACCTGAACAAAATCGAGCTCCACGGGCGTGGCGCGTCCGAAGATGGACACAAGAACACGCACCTTGGCCTTATCACTATTCACTTCTTCAACAGTACCGAGGAAATTCTTGAACGGTCCGTCGACGACCTTGACCTGATCCCCGACCCGGAAGGAGAGGATGGGCTTGGGTGCCTTCATGCCTTCTTCCATATGACCGCGGATTTTATCGACCTCTCGTTGTGATACCGGGGGCGGGTCTGTTTTTCCGCCGACGAACCCGATCACGCGAGGCGTCTCTTTCACCACGTGCCACATTTCCTTGGTGAGGTTCATCTGAGCGAGCACATAGCTCGGTAAAAACTTCACGGGCCGTTGTGTCTTCTCACCGTTTTTCACCTCAACGACGTTCTCGGTGGGAACGATGACCTCGCCCAGATAATCCTGCATATTGAAGCGCTTCGCCGTCTCTTTCAGAGCGGTACACGCCTTGGCTTCAAATCCTGACTGGGTTTGAATGATGTACCATTTCATCTCGGGCGCGTTCGATTCAGACATCGGTTATCTCCGGGGGCGTTGAAACGGTTCAACAGGACGCGGTCAGATGGACAGCATCAGCGTGGTGAAACCGTTCCAGACGTAGTCCGCGATGGCGACCAGAAAGGAGGCGAGAACGGCGACCACCAACACAATGATGGTCGACGAACGCGTTTCCTCACCCGTGGGCCAGGTCACGCGGGACAGCTCTTCGACAACCTCACCCAGAAAGGTACGGACATCCGCCCGATTCCAGAGATAAGCCGTGACACCACCGCCAAGAACAATTCCAGCCAGCATCGAGGGTGTGACCCCGGCTGCGAGGCTTGCATCTGACATCTCGAGCCAGAGCAGGACCTCACGGAACGCCCGATAGAACAACCACGACAGGAGTGCGCCTGCGACGAGGTACACAATCGAGACGTATTTTCCGAGGTCTTCCATAATGGTCTGGCAAAAGGCGTGTAACTCGAACGCGAGTTATCGTACAGCGCAGGAGGGACTCGAACCCACAACACGCGGATTTGGAGTCCGCTGCTCTACCATTGGAGCTACTGCGCTTCAGGCTTTACCCCGCATGGAGGCAAATACCGAGAGGGGCTCTTCTCGAATTACTTCGTGATTCGCGCGACAACGCCTGCACCAACGGTGCGGCCACCTTCGCGAATGGCGAAGCGGAGGTTCTGCTCCATGGCGATAGGCGTGATCAACTTGATGACAAGCTTCACGTTATCACCAGGCATTACCATCTCCACACCCTCGGGCAGCTCACAGATACCAGTCACATCGGTGGTGCGGAAGTAGAACTGCGGACGATAACCCTTGAAGAAGGGGGTGTGACGGCCACCCTCATCCTTGGAGAGGATGTAAACCTCAGCCTCGAATTCGGTGTGGGGGGTCACAGAGCCCGGCTTGGCGAGCACCTGACCGCGCTCCACGTCTTCCTTCTTGATACCGCGGACCAGCAGACCAACGTTGTCGCCAGCCTGACCCTGATCCAGAAGCTTGCGGAACATTTCAACGCCGGTCACCGTGGTCTTCGAGGAGGACTCCTTCAGACCAACGATCTCGACTTCTTCACCCACCTTGATGACACCGCGCTCCACACGACCGGTGACAACCGTACCACGGCCAGAGATCGAGAAGATGTCTTCAACCGGCATCAGGAACGGCTTGTCGATGGCGCGCTCCGGTGTCGGAATGTAGGTATCCACCGCGTTCATCAACTCAAGGATCTTGTCGCGGCCGAGCTCCGGACGGGTTCCGTCCAGTGCGCACGATGCCGAGCCCTTGATTACCGGAGTGTCGTCGCCGGGGAACTTGTACTTGTCCAGAAGCTCACGGACTTCCATCTCGACCAGCTCAAGCAGCTCTGCATCGTCCACCAGATCAACCTTGTTCAGGAAGACCACGATGTACGGCACGCCAACCTGACGAGCGAGCAGGATGTGCTCGCGGGTCTGGGGCATCGGGCCGTCAGCAGCAGAAACCACCAGAATTGCACCGTCCATCTGCGCTGCGCCGGTGATCATGTTCTTGACGTAGTCAGCGTGACCCGGGCAGTCGACGTGCGCGTAGTGACGGTTCTCCGTCTCGTACTCGACGTGCGCCGTCGCGATGGTGATACCGCGCTCACGCTCTTCCGGCGCGTTGTCGATCGAGTCGTACGCGCGCGCCTGGGCCATGCCCTTCTTGGCCAGCACCGTCG
>JAGWVZ010000592.1 GCA_018970625.1 Myxococcales bacterium
GCCGTTGGTCGATTGCAGGTCCGTCAGCAGATATCCGTCGCGACCAGGCACGCGTGTCAGCGTCGCGTGGTGTTGCGAAACCATGTGCGCAGGTATCACAATATCATTTTCAGGGCTGCGACCGATCGTCACGATGCGGCGAGTTTCCACACTCTGCATGGCGACCGTACGTTCGCGCAGCGAACGCTGTCGCGCCAACAGCCGATCGCGGAGTTCACCCGTAAACTCCAACTGATAGGAACCGAGTTTAAAGGTGTCTCCGACGCCAATCTCAGCCAGCTGAATTCGCGTTTCCCGCAGCCATGTGCCGTTCGTCGACCCCTGATCTTCCAGAAGGTAGCGGTCACCATCCAGATAAATACGGGCGTGACGACCCGAAACGACCGCATTCGGGACCACCACATCGTTCGACTCGGCGTACCCAAAGGAGAGGTTCACGGCATCGGGGGAAGGTGGGCGCGTGCTGACCGTACCTTCAGCGCCCGATACCTTGCTGACGTGCGTGATGTTGGTGTTGACCGCAGCTCCCTCATCGTCGGCGACCTGCACGGGTGCCAGACGCATAAGACGCGCCATCTCCTCGCTCGAAATCGCCAGCGTGGCGCCGCGCGCAGGCGACGCGACGGGCGTGCCCGGTGCCTCGGTCACCACCGGATGGATGAGCAATGGCGACGTCGTCGGTACGTTCTCGACCAGTTTGCGAAGGATGGCGCCGGTCAGCTCATAAACCGATGTCCGCCCCATTGAAAAGTGCTCGCCCTCGTGGATCCGTTCCGGAGAGAACGGCGCCAGACGCGTATGACGGAGCCACGTACCATTCGTCGACCCCAGGTCTTCGATCAGCCACGCGGAGTGCGCGTCGGGCGATGCACGCACAATTCGGCAGTGGACACCCGACACGGTGGACTGCGACGCGACCACGTCGACACGGCTGGCGTCCTTGCCCAGATAAATGGCGTCGGCGTCATCGCGATGGAGAATTGCCATGGACGTTACCTGGACGAACCCGTGATGGAGTGAATGACCTGTTGATAGAGCGAGCCATAAGCGCCACTCAGCACCACCACGACAAGGTTGTCCCGGCGCTCCACAAATGGCTGCGTCGCGGCCGCATAACCGGAGTACGATTGCAGATACTCGTCCACAAATTCCTGCGCGATGGCCGCGCTGGGAAGCTCGTACCAGTACACATCGCAGTAGTCCTGCGGATCGGAGAACGAGACCGACCCTACGTCGCCGCCGTGACTGCCGTGCAGGGCGGGCGAGAAGGTCGGCTGTTGCGAGCCATAAGGCTGCACAGGGACCCCCTCCAACCGGCGCATCAGCTCGTTGAATGTGGCGGGTAACCGACTGACAGAGCCCTGACTGAACTCCACCCGAATGTACTCGGCGTGGGCAACCGACGCGAGCGGGCCGACACCTGCCATCAAGGCAAGCGCAAACAGTCGAGTAAAGGGATGATACGTCATGGCGCGCACCCTACACCCTTCCTGTGAAGTCGTCGACAGCCTCAGCGCGAGCCACTTGCGGCCATTTACGCGGGCCGGGCTGCACGCGCGAGCGGCTGGCGAGCGCGGTTTCACCGAGGTTGAAGCAGGCCTAGCCGTCGACGAATCCGTCAGCGGTGTAATTGGGCTTCCGCGAGAAGTTGTGGTCGGTATCGATCAGACGCACGGTACCCGACTTGGCGCGCATGACGAGCGACTGCGTGGTGCAGCCGGACTTGTGAAAACGCACGCCCTTCAGCAGGTCACCCGTGGTGACGCCGGTCGCAGCGAAGACGATCTCTCCATGCGCCAGATCGTGCATCTGCAGCACGCCGTCGATGTCGCGATCGCCCATCATGTGTCGAGCGCGTTCGCGTTCAGATTCGTTCCGAAACTGAAGCCTGCCCTGCATGTCGCCGCCGGTGCACTGCAGTGCCGCTGCCGCGAGCACCCCCTCGGGCGCACCGCCAATGCCGAGCAGCAGATCGATGCCGGTCTCTTCACGCGTAGTGGCAATGGCCGCGGCGACATCACCATCCTGAATGAGTCGAATGCGGGCGCCTGTATTGCGAACCTCCTCGATCAACGCCTGATGCCGCGAACGGTCCAGGATGATCACCGTGAGGTCTTCGGCGAGCACGCCCTTGGCGTCGGCCAGGCGGTGAATGTTCTCGGTGGGGCTCAGCGTAATATCGACAACCCCGCGACCCGCAGGACCGACGGCGATCTTGTCCATGTAGGTGTCGGGCGCGTGCAGAAAGCAGCCCGCGGGGCCGGCAGCGATCACGGCGATGGCCCCTGCGCGCCCATAGGCGCACAGGCTGGTTCCCTCGAGCGGGTCGAGCGCGAGATCGATGCGCGGGTGTCCCTGTTTGCGACGACCGACCTGCTCACCAATGAAGAGCATGGGGGCCTCGTCACGCTCTCCCTCGCCGATGACCACCAGTCCGTCCATATCAATGGAATTGAAGGCCGTACGCATGGCCGACACGGCAGCCTGATCACTCAGGTTGGCATCGCCCCGACCCATGGTCCGGGCCGACATGATCGCGGCAGCTTCGGTGACACGTACGAATTCGAGGGCAAGGTTACGATCCATAACGACTCCGGAAATCTGCGGACGTCCACCCGCAGCGAAAGGCGTGTCGGCGGCCACCACGCGACGGGCACCGCATTGCGGGAGGGGCACCCGCTCGACTGCTGCTAGCACGTCGATTCAACGCTGA
>JAGWVZ010000593.1 GCA_018970625.1 Myxococcales bacterium
TCCAACGACCAGTCAAAACTCAGCGCCCCAGTTGTTTCCAGAAGATAGCGCAGCTGCCTTGTGACCTTTACAGTCTCCTCCAGCGTCACGCCGGTGCCAGGTCCGCGCACACCCTTGCGATCCAGCGTCACGCTGATCCGACCAGAGGACGGAAACACATCCAGCTCGTACAGTTCGAGGCCCATCTCTTCAAGAATGGGCAGCAAGAGCTGCTCTACGCGTTCTCGTGGGGTACCTGTAAGGATTTCCTCGGCCATTCCAGTCACAAATACTGCCGCAGACCCGGCATCTCACCTGAGCCTCACAGCAGCGAAGAATTTCGACTGGTGGGACGGCGCAAAAACGGTGCCAGGTCAGCAGGGAAATTTTCCCGAGCCGCAGAGAGAACCAAAATCCTAACTGCGAAGTCTTCACGCACTCGCCTGCTTACGCCAATCTACCCCCACTTGGCAAGCAGTTTGTACACCACACATCGCCCTGCACCAGAAACGCGCCGAGTTGCTTCGAGCGGGTGGATCAGAGAGTCCTGTCACGCCGATGCAGAAGAGCCGGCAGACGCTGCCGAATCTCAGCCAACGCTGCCACCTCCAGCGTTCCAGATACAATACCCGGGCCTTCTGCACGCTGTGACACGACCTGCCCCCAAGGATCGATAATCATGGTGTGCCCCCAGGACTCTCGCTGCCCGTAGTGCCGACCGGTCTGCCCGGGCGCAACAAGCCAGCACTGATTCTCGATTGCCCGGGCTCTCAAAAGCAACTCCCAGTGACTCGCACCCGTGCGAAATGTGAATGCTGCCGGGACCATCAACGCATGTGCACCTGAGGCGGAGAGCTCTCTGTATAGTTCGGGAAAGCGCACATCGTAGCAGATCGAAAGCCCCAAACGCCAACCCTCCACATCGGCAACCACAGGAGCCCATTCGCCGGCCAGCACCGATGCACTCTCCTGAAGCGTAGTGTCAGCGCTCACGTGCACGTCGAACAGATGTATCTTTCGATAGACCGCAGCGATAGCTCCACACTTCCGTATCAGCACCGATGTGTTCCACGTATGGCGGGGCGAATGAGAACGTTCTGATACACTGCCCAGCAATACGTGAACGCCCGCTCGGCTCGCTTCCTCTCGAATCTCACTGACTTGTCGACCATCGAGAGGCTCCGCGGCCGCGAGCCGCTCGTCGACGGGCGCCAGATGGGTGCAATTTTCAGGAAAAACAACCAACTGTGCGCCCATATCCGACGCACGTCGTATGCTCCGCCGAATGGACTCCAGGTTTGCGGCTACGTCAGAACCGCTGTTCATTTGAACAGCAGCGATCGACAGGTCACCAGACGGTAATGCACTGGTTGCCTCCGCGGTCATCAGTCCCCCTGCGCGGCCAGGTCGTATACGCGAAGATTGTCGAAACGGAGCTCGACATCCCAGTCATTGAAACCGAAATGGCGATGCCCTTCTCCCTCAAGAGGAGCCTGATCATCAAAGACCAGAAACTCTTCGCCATCAACGTACCAGCGTACTCGATTGTCGGTTCGCACCAGCGCCATTCGATATACCTGCTGGGGAACGACTCTCACGCCCGGCTGACCATCTAACCGGTCGGAACCGTGTTCATCCAGTCGAGCGATGGCGTTCGTCGAGTTGCTCCAGCCACCGAAGATGCAGACATAACCGGACTGATGAGTCGCTCCGTCGCCAAATACCTCAAACTTGATGTCCCCGATGTCACTCAGGCTTCTGGCATCAAACTCGATTCTGACGTCGTCAGGCAAGGGCGTCTGTAGCCACAGGGCATCGTTTCGCGCCCCTGTGATCGCCACCCAACCATCTTCGATACGCCACGCAGCACTCTGGAATCTCCAGTTGTCACCGAGCTCGTCTCGCTCGAAGTTGTCCTCGAACACCAGAAGCCCACCTTCAAGCTCCGCGCTCCGCGCAACTCCCGGAGACGATGGCCTGCAGCCACTCACCCCACCCAAAAAAAGGAGTGTCACCAACGTCTTTACGAGCCGCGAAAACATAAACGAATTCATGCGCGTCATTTCCTGGAATGGTCACTCAAACCGCCAGCCACACTCTCTGAAAACGGGTCCAGCGTCGTCACCGGACTGTTCGTGCTTGCAAACTGTTCATCGTTCAACGTGCGCAGAGTCGCCGACAGCGTCTGAATGATATTCCAGAGCAGCTTTACAGCAAGAACCGAATCGTTTCGCAAAACCTCGAAGAAGGAGCTTCGCTCAAGCCGAATCACGACCGAGTCCATCGTGGTGGTGACCGATGCGCTGCGTGGCCGGTGATCCACGAGTGCCATCTCCCCAACGTGTCGTCCCGCTCCGAGCCGAGCAAGCTCCAGTTCTCCGCGATGAACCCGCACCTCACCGGCGATCACCACGTACATCGAATCGCCCTGCTCACCTTCGCGCATCAGCATCGTGTTTACAGGGACCTCGACAGGCTCGCAGGCCGGCACCACTTGAAGCAAATCGCTGTAGCTGAGGTGCTGGAAGAGCGACAGTCCCCGCAAGGTCTTCAGGGTAAGCCGCAAACGCAGGGTTGTGCTCGTCTCGTTGTCATGAGCGACCCGAACAGTCACCGCCGTGATGTTATCCAGACCACCACGACGATTGGCATATTCCACCAGCTCCGACGAAACCGATACAGGCTCGGTATGGTCCAGAAAACGCGTCAGGTCGAAGTCTTCCAGATAACCAT
>JAGWVZ010000594.1 GCA_018970625.1 Myxococcales bacterium
GGTCGCTTTCGGGCGTGTAGCTCAGTTGGTTAGAGCGCCACCTTGACATGGTGGAGGTCCCCGGTTCGAGTCCGGTCACGCCCACCAGTTCTGCGCCGTCCCCGCGCGCGAATCGCACCACACCCCCTGCGTATTGTCGGGCGCACGATGACGACGCACACCACCCACACCCACCCCCGCCCAGCCCGCAGCCCACGCCCCACGGTCGCACAGCGACGCCAAGCCGATCTCGCCGAAGGCATCATCAAGCTCAGCCCGTCGTCGCTCACCTTCCTGTACGAGGAGTGCCCAGCCTGCTTCTGGCACCACTACAACGGCCGTCCACGGCCCGCTACGGCCTTCCCCAAGGTGTTCGGCGCACTCGACAATGCGCAGAAAGAGTTCTTCGTCGGTCGCTCCGTGAAGGAGGTCAAGAAGTCGCTACCTGCCGGTGTCATCCAGCGCGGCAAGCGCGTCAAGTCCGAGGCCATCGCCCTGCCAGGCACGTCGTACCGCGTGCAGTTCGGCGGCGAGACCGACACCATCCTCAAGTTCTCGCGTGCCGGCTACGGGGTCTGCGACTTCAAAACGTCGTCTCCAGGCGACGAGGCAGCGGCGCTCTACGGCCGCCAGCTGCACGCCTATGCAATCGCCCTCGAGCAACCGTCGGGCGAAGCACTGCGCCTTGCCCCGGTTTCGCGGTTGGGGCTCATCTGCTTTCCTCCCGAAGGCATGGTGCAGTTGCCCGGCAAGAAGCGTGAATATGCCTACCGCACGTCGGCGGTGTGGGTCGAGGTCGAGCGCAACGACGAGGCCTTCCTCAACTTCGTCGCCGACGCGGTCAAACTCATCACGCGTCGAACCATGCCCCGTTCAGCACCCAACTGCGGCTGGTGCCGGTGGACGCGCATGACCGCCCCGTTGCTCGAACAGCAGTCGGCCCCGCTCGTTGAGCGTGCGACATTCGCTACTGATGCCGCTTGACCACCGCCTCTGAGTCGCGGGCGGCGGCCTTAAAGATGCCCTTGCTCATGAGCGACAGCTCGGTATCGCGCCGTTTGTTGTAAATCTCCGCGCGTCGCGTGTGGATGGTCGGGTCGTCGGGTGCCGCCCACGCGGCGAAGTCCGCGAGGTGGCAAGCCAATCGAATGTCGCCGTCCTCCGCCAAGCCCTTGGCCCGGGCGATCAGCACGTCGGCCCCGCCTGCGAGCGACGCGATTTCTGCGCCGAGTGCCGAGTCGGGGGCGGGCTTCAGGCGCGACGCAGCACCGTCCCACCAGCCACCGTACAAACGCCAGATGTTGCGCACCACGAACTCCGGCTCGTCGTACAGCGGACGTAGGTACGGCTTGGCCAACACCTCGGCTGGCACCGTCACCGTGTGGATGATGGTGTCCAGCGTCTCGCCGGCATTCATCATCTCCAGCACCTGGCGTACGAGCGACTCCAGTGCGGTCGCCATGTCGTCGAGCACTCCGGCGATGCGGGCCTTGCCCTGGATGGGCAGTCCGTGTGCCGGCACCAGCAGCTCGGGGCCCTGGGCGATCATCCTGCGCAGTGCCTGCGCCCACTCCAACGCGTAACGCTGCACCTTCTGCGGGTTGCCGGCGTTCGGGAAGTTCCAGATCACGAAGTCGCCGGTGAAGAGCCACTTCTTGCCCGGCACCCACGCCCACAGGTGGTCGTCGGTTTCACCGCGCGCGTGGTGCAGTTCGGCCGTTACGTCGCCGAGCTGCAGGTCGAGGCGGTCATCGAACGTGACGTCGGGTCGCAGGGTTGCTGGGGGAAGGAATCGTGCCGAGTCGTGGAACGAGCCCATCGACGCGTTCATCGGCGCCCGCATCTCCGACTTGATGCCACCGAACTGGCGGCGGTTGATGAGCACGTTCCAGTCGGAGGTGTCCTCGTAGCGCTCCATGCGTGCGAGCACCCGGGTGTGGCCCACCACCCGTGGCTGATCATGACCGCGGGCGCGAGCATCGTCGGCAAAGGCGAAGCTGCCACCCACGTGGTCGGCATGCCCGTGCGTGTACACGAGGTGTGAGATAGGGGATTGCGACCACGTACGAATCGCATCGACCACCTGTTTGCCGCTGCCGGCACCCGATGCATCGAAGCACGCCAGGCCGTCGCCACCCTGCACCACGACGCTGTGGCTGAAGCTCTCCACGAAAGCCAGGCCGGTATCGAGCTCCCACACGTTGCCGTCCACCCGGTTGACGGGTTCGTCGACCACTCCCGAGTCGATGACGCGATCGCTGACTTCGAGCGGATGCGTTGCCACGCGCCAAACCTAGTTCGCACCTACCATCGGGGCGACCGACATGGCTGCGACCGGCACCCCGTACATGCCGTCACTACCGATTGACCACGTGTTCCCAGGGCTACGGGGGCGGATACCTGCCACACGATTCGCCCGCTGTGAAGCAGTCATCGAGAGGTTCTTCTCCCGAACCTTGCTGCGTACTGACGACGGTTCGCCGTTCGTCATCACCGGTGACATTCCGGCGATGTGGTTGCGCGACTCCACCTGGCAGGTCGAACCGCTCCTGCGATCGCCGCTGCCCGAGATCGGACGTTTGCTGGCCGAGGTGTCGCGAACCCAGGTGCGGCTCGTGTTGCTCGACCCCTACGCCAATGCATTCAACCCCGGCCCCACCGGCAACTGCTGGCATAAGGACCTTCCCGACCAGAGCGACTGGGTGTTCGAGCGCAAGTACGAGCTCGACTCG
>JAGWVZ010000595.1 GCA_018970625.1 Myxococcales bacterium
GCCTTCGGTGCCTTCGCCGCCTTCGACGCCTTCGGTGCCTTCGACGCCTTCGGTGACTCCCCGGCTTCCACCACCGCTTCCGCTTCCATCCTTGGCGGTGTCACCCCCTGACGTCGCTGCTTGCCCACGATTCGCCGAGGCACGGCATCCTGGGCTCTGAGCTCGTTCAGAGGAGCGCGCATCACAGGAGTCTCGTCGTCGATACCATACCCCAGCATCATCAGAGCCTTCGTGAGTAGAGCAACCTTCCGTTCCCGCGTGTAGATCACAGCGGACTCTGCAGCCACCTGCGCGACCGCTATGTAGAATGCACGCTCGCGATCTGCTGCGCCCACACCAGTCCGGCGGCTTTCCAGCATAGCGTTGTAAAGCTCGAGGAAGTTCGCGGGTGCTGTCGGCAGCACCAGCTGCTTACCTCGAATGCGTCGCCTTCGGGCTGGCACGGCGTCGCCCATCACATACTCTGACATAGCTGGCTCTGGACCGGCACGAGCCCTGCCCATTCGGCCACGGAGGTCGCCGAACTCATCGTCCAAGTCCTCAGCTTTCCTACCCAGCAGACTCTCGAGGCCACCACGCACGTTTCGCTGCACGTCTTTGATCTTCAGCAACTCATGCCGCAAGAACACCTGCCCAGCCACGCGGTACCGTCGCAGGCCGGACTCGTCGCTGACTATGGCCTGGACTGGGTACGGCCTCGGGCCGTACTGAGCCATGTTGAGACGCCGCGTCGTCGAGTGCGGGACCTGTATCTTGACGAGGTCGCCGGCGTTCAGGGGCGGTCGCCTCCCCTGACGGATCTTCTTCAGGAAGCGTCTTCCCTTCGTGATGCGCTTGAAGATCCGCTGGTTGTTCGCTTCATCTTGCGCGGCGTCTGGCGTCATGCCCGTGGTGCTGTGCACCGTCTGATTGTACTGGGCAACCACGGCCGGCAAGAAGTCCGTCCAGGGTCTGCCGAACCGCTGGACGCGGGGAAACAGCATGCTCTTCAGCGTGCCGATGACGCGTTCCACAGTGTTCGCGTAGCTCCGTAGGAAGACGATGGAGGTGCCCATGTCGCGACAGTAGGTGAGCACGGCATTGTTGTCGAATTCCGGCCCCTCGTCGCTGACGAACCGAACAGGCTTCCCCAAGCGCTGGACCACCTCGTCAAGAGCCCGCACGATCGTGGTGGCATCCTTGCTGTCAACAGGGATGGCCGCAAGTTTCTTCGAAAAGTTGTCGATGGCCACAAGAGCGTAGCGAGGCACGGGGCCCCCCTGCTCCCAGCCGTACATGCTCACCCGATCGCCTCGCGCCGCCTTCGTCGTGAAGTCGGCCAGATCGATCTCGATTTGCTCCAGAGCGCCAGTCGTCAGGAAGGTGCCCAGACGCCGTGCTCGCTGCAGATCCTGATCGATGCTCTGTTTTCGAATGAAGGCTGCAACCTCCTCCTTCGTAATCCAGGGGTCCACACGCCGGGCAAACCGCCAGGTCTTGTCGACGCTCGCGAAGCCAGGTGCCGGTGGTCGGTTCTGACTCCCGAGATCCGTGTCAGTCTCGTAGTAGATCCTCGTCAGCAGATCCTCCCGCATGTTGTCGATCCAGTTGTCAAGCTGCTCTCGCGTGATGCCCGGATCCCAGGCCCTGGCGATGTTGAGCAGGCGAGCTCGGTCCGGTGTGGATGCGAGGGGATTAAAGTAAAGATTGTTGATCACCATCGCGGCCGACATGCTGATCGAAATACCTCCTGTTTCCTTTACGACCATCGAAGCGGAGCCGGGTGCCGTCGGACACGTCTACGCCCTGCTGCTGCACGACCACTTATACATCACGCAGAGCATCCCGCGCCTCGCCCGTGAGGTGTTTTATACGCTCCATGGCAGCAGCATAAACATCTCCACGTTGTATCGCAGCGTCAACCAGCCGGTGAAGAAACGTCGCCCGCGGTCCTACATGCTGAAGCAAGTGAACCTAGAGGAGCTGAACAAGCTGCTGCAGCAGTACCAGGGCGCCGTGTGCGTCGTGGGCGATCCTGATCGCTGGAGCTTCGATCTTCAGTCGGCGAAGAGCACGCCTGACTTGCGCAGCTGCACCGTGGCGTCGTAATACAAGCACACATACATCTCGCGCGGGTAGTAGCTGTATCTGTTGGCCTCGGCTGTGCCGCCAGCCATGTCCGCGTCCGCCGTGACGTTCTCGTAGATGATTCGGATCTCCCCCGAGTTCTTCGTCGAGATTCCGCTGAAGGAGGCCTTGCCGCCCGCGGGAGTTGCGCCAGACACCTTCTCCAAGTCAATGGCCGCGATGTGCGAGTTACTCCTGTAGTTCGCACCGATCGATAGACCGACGGCTTCTTGAAGTGCTCCAACAGCCTTCACAAGCTGCGAGTACTGCTCCGCGCACGATCGAATCGGGTTCGAGGGATACAGCACGGAGCCCACAGAGACCTGCATGCGATAGCTGTCTCGCGTGAAGTTGTACGTGGGCGCGGAAAACAGATCCATCTTGCCGCCACCGTGGTGACAAGTGAACTGGTTGCTCTGCGTCCAGATCCCTGCCTCGGCAGCCTTCGCTTTCGTGGGCCGGAACGTGACGTACGCTGCCTTGAGGCGCGAGTACGCCCGCGTGATGTTCTGGCTCCAGCTGCCGCCCGTCGCGGAGATCGGGTACAGCGCCTGGCTCCAGAGGCGCAGCGGCATGTTGAGGGGGGTCCCACCGGCAAC